>JAFGCP010000033.1 GCA_016932595.1 Deltaproteobacteria bacterium | reverse complement strand
GCTTAATCAAGTAAAATTTAATTACGGCTTTTAAATGAGAATAATTTTTTTAAATTTTAAAAATCGGTTTGACTAATTTTATATGTGTGCAGATTCCCACGAGTTACTTTATAAAGCGTTATTGTATAGCCGCTAATATGATCGCCTTCTTTTTTAAACGTGAATGCCTTATCAGCCTTACTGTAAGAAGTTTCAGGTCCAAAAAGATACTCGTATCCATACCAAGTCTCGCCAGATGCATACTTGATTTCAAAAGTTCCGAGAGGAACATCCACATTGACAGTTGTACCGCTCCGAACAAATACGGTAAGAACTTGTTTTTTTGTATGCTGATCAACAATTTTTAATAAATAGTGGTTCCCCTGATCAGCCTTAATTTCAAAAGGAGCAATTCGTTTTAAATTTGTGTATGCTCGAATATCTCCAGAATCAGGCATTCCCTGTCTAAGGTATGGGAACTCAATATTTTCAGGAATAATTGATTTTTTAATCAAAATAGAAGTAGTAGGATGTGCTTGGTTTTTAGCCGATACAGAGTCTTCAAGCAACTGCACCCTCGATGTTTCATTGTTTTTTACTAATAAAACCAACAACCCCGCAGCGCACAAAAAAACAGTGAGTCCATAAATCAGTCTCAGTTGGCTTTTATTTAAAGGCTTATATGGAGTAGGATGCGATGTTGGTTGTCGTGAAGACGGAGCTGATGCTGTTGGTGGTGATTTTTGTTTTGACTCCCCAGTTCGTAAAGTGTCATACTGCGCACGACTTGTTTTATTACGCAATATTGAATATGCTTCGTTCAACTCAGCTAACATCTCGTTCGCTTTTTTCCACTCATTAGGTTGTTGCTGAGGGTCAAATCTATCAGGATGAATAACCCGAGTACGTGCCAAATATGCTTCACGCAATTCATCAATGGTAGCATTGGAAGCAACTCCGAGAATGGTATAAAAATTTTTTTCAGGTGCTCGTTTCATTAATTACAATATCTTTATTTAAGAAACAATTACGTTGTTAATTGCTCACTCCTTAATTCGACACAACAGCCACTGATATAGCGCTCCCTTTCCTGCTCACACGCCGTAAAAAATATCCAACGCACGCTCAATGCCTTCTTTCCTGCCGAAAAATATAATATTTCCCTTTACGCCGGGGTCGTGGTCGACAACGGTTTGTAAATATGCATCAAAGGACGCCTTTATTTTTTCAAGAGCGCTGCCGGTGAGGGGCTCCGCGGTTTTAAGAAGCTCCAGGTATGCCGTAAAATACTCGGAAAAAAGGCTGATTGCCTGCCCGTCGAGCTCGCAGGGAATTTTTACCTGGCAGACGGCTTTTGATTGCACCGATGAAATGCCCTTGGCCGCTACCTTCTGATATTTCATAAGCTCAGAGTACCTGCCCCTGATCTCCAGCAGCCGGTCGAAAAAATCATCGTACTGTTTTTCGCCGCCTGCGCCGCTCTTGTGCGCGTCCACTAAAAAGACGCGCTTGCTGCCCAGCTTGACCGCTTCGCAGATAAAAACCGGCATGTCGTATTCGATCCTGGGAGAAATGAAGGTGGAGAAAACTTTCATGAATACCGGGAAGTGTATCTGCATGAGCACGGCGCGGTTGAGCTTTTCAGAGCAGTAGATTTCTCCGTCGAATTTGATAAGGCCGAGCATGCGCGGAGGGCGAACCGGGAAGGGATATTTTAATGCAACAGGCGTGAGGGGCATGGCTTTTTTCATAAGAGAAAGCGCTTCGCCCTGTAATTCGGTAATGCTTCTCATAATGCTCACCTTTCTGAATAAAAATAAACAGTGTGGGCTTCGCCCGCCATTGTAATCAAGTATCAGCGGTGCGCGGCCAGCCGCGGCCTTTTGCAACCTGTTCCAACTTCTGAAATTTTAAAGTGCTTGTCTATGGTGCGGCGTTGCCCCCTGCTTGAAAAAACATAAAATATTCAAAAGAAATTTATTAGAAAATAAAATATTTGTCAAATGAATTAAACCATCCCGCCGCAAGCAGCAGGGTATTGAAGTTGATTCGTCATGCCGGACTTGATCCGGCATCCAGTTTGCTTTTTTTTCTGGATTCTGGCTTTCGACGGAATGACGGGATGCGTGGCAAGCCGCAGGGTATTGAACCCGAGGAGAATAAAAAAGGGCCCTTGGCGGCCCTTTTTATTTTTGTTCATGTGTTGCTAACGAACAGTGCGCGACATATGTATAAGCTGCCCGGTATCATTGGCATCAAAAATCATAAAACGCGGCCCCGGAGAGAGCTTTGTTTTAGGCCAGAGCGTCCACTCAGGCAGGCCCGGCACGTTCGGATTTCCCGTGCGGGCAAACTGGGCATTATAGGCCATTATGGCATCCGTTAGCGCCTGCCAGCCCGGGCGATTATCTTCCCTGAAGATGAGTTCCTCAATGCCGCCCAGCAGGGAGAATGTTCCTATAAGGCCGAAATTAAAGGGTATATCAAGGCCGTGGCAGGCCCCGAGTGCCTGTGCCCAGCTCATTCTGTTTGTGGGGCCACTGTCGGTGGGCCAGGCATTATAGCCGAACCTTCGGTACTGGCCGTACTCAAAGATAGAGCAGTAGACACCCGGCTGCGTGTCGTGCGCGCTCATTTTGTATGCCAGGGAATCTAGCCCCGTGATGCGGGTAATCTGTGTTCCCTGTTTCCCAATCAACTGATAGAGGCTTTTAGGAAAAAATGTATACACGCCAAACAGATACATGAACAGCTTGCCTTCTTCCGATGTGGTGCTGATGATAATGGGAACCTGATTATATTTTGCAGGATCGTCAAATGCGTCGGCGCCCTCGGCAGGAATAACCGCTCCATCGTTGAAAACATCAGGGTTGCCCTTCAGCCCGGAGGCTGCCGCAAAAAAGTCTGCTGTGGTTTTTGACAGCAGATAGGACCTGATCTGGGCATTGCTCATGCTCTCCCGCTCAGCGGCTGCCTGGTCCAAAGGGGTTCCATCCTGCACCAGAAGGGCCTCGATGACGCTATTGGCGTATTCTTCGCCCTCTTCCACTGATTTGGGCGCCAGGCCGCCGCTCTGGGATATGACCCGGTGAAACAGGCCTTTGGCCGGGGGGGAAATCATCAGGATCAGGCCATTCACCCCGCCGGCTGACTGCCCGGCAACGGTAATAGTGTTGGGGTTGCCCCCGAAAGCCTCGATATTGTCGCGAACCCAGGCAAGGGCTTGTATGATATCAAGAATGGCATAATTGCCGGAGCTGCTGAGGGGGTCACGGCCTTCGCGCAGTGACGGATGGGTGAACCATCCCAGGGGGCCAAGCCGGTAGTTGATGGTAACAACAACCATGTTGTGCCTGCCGGCCAGAGTCGCAGCGATGTAGGGATCGGCAGAGCCGACCTTGTTGCTGCCGCCATGAATCCAGAAGTAAACGGGCAGATTTTTTTCTGCTGAGCGCGGCCGCCAGATATTCAAATAGAGGCAATCCTCGCTGCCCTTGAGGACGGTCGTGCCGTTGTCGGAGCCGGTTTGCGGGCACCAGCTGCAGAACTCCGTGCTCTGTTTTGTCTCCATCCAGGGATCAGGGTCCTGGGGGGCCTGCCAGCGCAGCTCTCCCACCGGGGGCCGGGCATACGGGATGGCCTTCCAGACCCAGGTTGTATATGTATCTTCAAAGCCCTTAACAGCGCCCCGGCTTGTGGTGACGGTTGCAGTATTATCCCATGAGTCTGCTGCATCCGCATTCGGGGTGAAACCACTGCCGCCGCCCGCCTGTATGCCCGGTACAGCCGTCAGAGCACTAAGCAGAGCGGCAAAAAAAGCCCTTTGCAGAATAGATGTTCTCATAGGCTTCCTCCCTGCTTAAAAAATGGATTGAAGGTTTGTGCAAGCTGGATTCATCAGGGTTAGCCACTGACGCAGCGCACCCTGCGGTCTTTTTTTTTAACGCATATCCTACAGCTACGCTTCCTCAGGGCCGCGCTTGCGCAGAAAGCTGCAAAAAGCGCGCGGGGGCGGCAAATCCGGAGCTAAGCCCAGCGACTCCTTGTCTTCAAGGCTCAAATTATCAAGGACTGTTGCCGTAAGGGACAGTATTTCAAAATACGGCTCAACAGCAGCAGTAATTTCGCGGGCAGACAGCCGGGAGGGGCAAATGGCCGGCCCGTCGAGGCTGCCGCTGATATTGAGCCAGTAGCCGCCAACAGTCAGGCACTGCGCAATCCTGCGGGCAAGCATGTCCCGGTGCTCAGGGTTTGAAAACCCGTGCATGCAGCCAAGGTCAAAAACAAAACCGAAATCCGTACCGGGCAGCGGATCGTCAAAAAAATCGGCCAGCACAAAGGTGCACGAAGCCGCACCGTCTTTTTTCCTGGCCTGCTCCAGGGCGGTTGCAGACAGATCCATGGCCGTCACCGTAAAGCCCTGCCGCGCAAGCCAGATGGCGTTTGTTCCGGTGCCGCAGCCCAGTTCCAGTGCCCGGCAAGGCTTGACCGGGGCATTGTGAATAATCTGAGCCAGATGACTGTCGGGCCTTTTCACATCCCAGGGTGTAAACTTATCCTGATAGAGCTGCTCCCAATTAATTCCGTCTATGCCCATAGCGGCGCCCCTTTTTGTGTGTGGTGCAAAGCGTTCATACCCTGCAGGGTGGACTGTCTACCGGATTTTGCAAACCTGGCGGGCATGCTTCTCATGTCTGCCCGCCCTGCTGCTCTATTTCTCCCACACAACATTGCGAAATCCCCTGCAAAGGTCAAGATAGCGTATCTTGTGCGGTTCAATGGTAATAATATTGAAATTGACGGCATGTACCATCGGCTCAAGACCCTGTGCAGCCACGGCTTCACTGTTGCGGAAATATTTCATGACCTCCTGCGCCCGGGCAGAATCATCATTTTTTTTGAACAGCGTTGCGCTGCCCCATACCTGCAGCCCCGAGGCGCTCAGATAGTTTTTTTCAGGATAATACGGATCATTGATGGTATAGGACACGGCCGGATTTTTTTGCATGCTCAAAATCTTGCTCCCCCCTTCGGACAAAATATAGACGGTCAGCCCATTGTTGAAATATTCCAGGGTGGTGCAGCGGGGCTCATTGTCGCGGCAGGTGGCAAGGTTGAGCACATTGTGCGAGCTGATGTAGGCAGCGGCGACTTTTTCAAACTCATCGGCAGACATGGCTTCGATAAGATGGATGCCGAATTTTTCGAAGACAACCTGCTCCTGCCTGTTTGCATGAGGAAGGATAAGCTTTGGCATAGCTGATAACTCCATAGATACCATACTAAAAAAAGCCGGGATTCAGAAGTCAGAATAGAGAAACTAAAAAACAGTCTATCGGTGGGCACAACCCACCCTGCAGCCTAGGCTTCAAATTCTATCTTTTCATCCTCAACGCCCCTGCCGCCGAAGGTGGCGCCTGCTATTTTCCAGAAATTTGAGTCCTGCGGATTTTGCAGCACCATCTCAAGCAGCTTCTCCCATGCGCCTGCAGGCGCGCCCATATGCTTTTCACCGGCACGGACTGCAAAGGTTATTTCATCCGGGTCTGTTATATTCTGAAGCACGCCGTCGCAGATCACTGAGGTCCAGCCCGTGTTGCCCGGTGTGCCGAATGCCTCGGGCAGCTTGAAGACCGCAAAAGAAACCTTCTTGTTCTTTTCTATAAACCCCATTTTTCTGCCTTTTCGGGATATGGTCAGATAGATAGTCCCGGAATCATAGAAATAGGCCAGGGGTATGCCGTATGCAGCATCGCCGTCGGAAAGAGATAAAACACCGACCTTATTCTGGCATAAGAACGACTCGATGGCTTGCATTGAAAGTTCCTGTATATTGCTCTTTGTTTTCATCAAGGTTCCTTTCAAAAAATTACAGGCTTGCTTTATTTTTGAATTATAGAATACATTTTGCATCATTATACGTACTGCCGGTTTGCGCACAACAAAAAAAGCCTGCTGGAACAAATTCCAGCAGGCTTCAATAAAAATCCGGCAAGGTCCTACTCTCCCACCCAGCTTCCCGGGCAGTACCATCGGCGCTACAGGGCTTAACTTCCGTGTTCGAGATGGGAACGGGTGTGTCTCCTGTGCTATACTCACCGAAAATAGGTTTTACATATGGCATTGAGATTATAAGCAGCGCTGATCGCTGTAATTCAGCAAGTAAAGATAAATGATCAAGCCGCACGACCGATTAGTACTGGTCAGCTAAATCCATTACTGGACTTACACATCCAGCCTATCAACCTGGTGGTCTACCAGGGGTCTTCAGATCAGCATTGCTGCTGATAGGGATATCTAATCTAGAGGTTGGCTTCCCACTTAGATGCTTTCAGTGGTTATCCATTCCGAACATGGCTACCCAGCTATGCCTCTGGCGAAACAACTGGTGCACTAGAGGTTCGTCCATCCCGGTCCTCTCGTACTAGGGACAGCTCCTCGCAAATATCCTGCGCCCACAGCAGATAGGGACCGAACTGTCTCACGACGTTCTGAACCCAGCTCACGTACCGCTTTAAATGGCGAACAGCCATACCCTT
>JAFGCP010000032.1 GCA_016932595.1 Deltaproteobacteria bacterium | reverse complement strand
GACTCTCTACTTGTTTTGATTGCGTACAACCATGATATGCTGATATACATGCTGCAGCGGTTTGAACGCATGGCCGCCGCCGCCGAAAAATTTCGGGAAAAATTCCACAAACTGAAGCCGCAGGCTGTGTACAAACGCACTCAGTAGCGACAGGGCAAGGTTGACGGTGTGCCCGAGGACAAACAGCAGCAGGCCGAGAATAAACCCGACATACGGAACGTCCATGACCAACTGCGTTAGAATATTGACCGCCATCCCCAGGCCGGCCGTGACCATGCCCAGGGCCATCAGCCGCACATAACTGAGCATATCGCCCAGGTAAAACACCGTACTGAACACCGCGAACACGCCGCCGCCGATGCGCCCGGCCAGCCCGCTGTTGCGCTCGGTAAACCAGAAGATCAGTACCGCCATCACCGCCGCCGTGACCCAACTCGGCGTCCCCAGCCAGCCCGGCAGCATAGCGCCTTTGGCCAGTGCAAACAGCAGCAGGCTGTTCAGCATAATCACCCATGTCAGCTTCTCAAACACCGCTGCCGCAATGTTGCCCAGTCGCAGGTGATTGAAAAAGCCGATCAGGAGGCCAAAGAGCACCTGGATATAACCCAGCGCCAGTGAAATACCGATAAAGATCAGCGGTTGTTCCATCGGATCGAACAGCATTATTTTTCTGCGCCAGGTATCGAGCGTCCGGCCAATGCTGCCTTCGCCCTGCGGCAGCAGCGTCTGCAACGTATCGGCAAACCAACTGCCCGTGATGGCCCCGGCAAGGATCGTCAGCACCGAGCAGATAAGCAACATCCACAATGCCTTTTTATCGCCCTGCATCTTTTTGATCCCCCAGGCCAGCACAACCGTCAGCACAATACCGTAACCGGCATCCGTCAGACATAAACCGAAAAACAGGGCAAAGAACGGAGCCAAAAAGACCGTGGGGTCCACATCCGTATGCGAAGGAATACCGTACAGGCGGGTAATGGTTTCAAAAGGCCGGGTGACCGGACCGTTATCAATCTCGACCGGCGGCTCTTCATCCTGACCAGGCTCAACAGGGGCAATGTCACAGGCATCGAAACGCTTGACCAGTTTTTCCAGAACCCGATAGTCTTTCTGTCTGACCCAGCCTTCGAGAAAAACGGTATGTTCGGTCGCCGGGGCGGTCGATTCCGTATGAATCCGGCGGTGCAGATTTTCGTGATAATCGGCCAGAACCTGCAGTTTGAACCGTTCTTTGGCCAGCTCGGCAGCGGTGTGGTCCAGAGCAGCCAGATCTTTCTCAATCTCTGCCAGCCGGGACCGCAGGCGGGCCGTATGCTCGCTGACCCGGCCGCTGAGACCCTCGAAGGAAGACGCCTCGAAATCCGATGTCCGCAGAACCTTCTGCACCTCGCCGGCCGCCTCATTCAGGCAAACCACGATACAGGCACGCTGCTGGTGCCAGACGGCCACCGGCTCAACCATCGCACCCTGCTCGCTCAACATGTCACAAACCGCCTCAAAATGCTGCTCAGGAATCAGACCGGCGAACATTTTCGAGGAGGACAGGCCATGCAGTTCCTCCAACGGCAGCGATAAGGGTTCCCACGGCAGCAGATGTTCCAGTTGGCCGCGGTGGTTTTCGACGTCGGTCATCAGTTTGTCCTTGCGGTTCATGACCGCTTCGACCTGGTCCAGCAATTGCCGGCTTGCCGCGGCGGAAATAATCGTTGAATACGTATGCGGATCGATTTCAATGCGCGGGGCAAAGACGCTGGTCTGACCTTTGGGGACATAGGGCTTCAGAAAGGCGATTGCCTTGCCCAGACGGTCGATGGAGTCCTCCAGATCGCGATGACGGTACGGCTCAACCTCCAGTTCAGGCCATTCCTTGGTCACCATGGAACGCTCCGCATCGAGCACCTGAACAAGACCGGCCTCCTGCAGGGTCTCTAATACTTCTGACACCTGGCTACGGTGCACCACAATCATCACTTTTTGCATGGATGCTATCGCCATCTATGTTCCTACTGTATTAAATTGACGGTCGTTTCGGCTCGGGCCGTTCAACGGTGATATACACTTTACACTGCTCACTATTACGATTTTTACGTCGCTGTCAAGCTATAGTCCGGGCGTTTTGCTTTCATTCTTCCGGAAATGTCAGAAATCCGCAGGGCTGAATAGTCTTAAAGAGCCTGCTGTAAATGGGAAATAATCTTGTCAACACACGATTGAACTTTGGATGAGCTGGACGCCTTCAGCGCATCGATCTCCTGCCGGCCGGCCTCGGCCATCTTCTCAACCTCGGCCTGACCCTGCTCTTGCGCCTGCTGGACAGCGTTATCAATCGCCTCATGCCGACGCTGCTGGGCCTGCTTTAAACGCTCGGCACGCTCTTTCTTGACGTCTTCAGCCAACTTTGCTGCGTCCTGACGAGCTTGGTCAACCATTTCTTTCGCTTGTTTCTCGGCGTCTTTTATCTGCTTAATCAGTTCCATAAGGCTTTTCCGGTTTTAAAATGGCTCTCTTTATTAGATGCCGGACTCAATTGTCAATCTTCCCCACTGATTTTATTGTTCTAAAAAGTGCATATAGCACAAACCCATGAACAAGTCCAGTTATTTTACTAAAAATATTGTTCAAAAACCGCCCGAAAGAGAAAGCTCGTTTTCCGCGTTCAAACCGCTTTTTCAACGAACCCCTTTTCCTCCATTGCCATGACAATCATGTCGGCAATGGCTTCGTTCGTAAACATCGCATTGTCAAACACTAGGTTAAACACCGGCTGCCGTGGGTTCTGCCGCTCGTAGATTTCCCGCAGGTGCTGGCGTTGCTTCTCAATGTCCATCATTTTAGCGATTGCGGCCTGTTTATCCAGCTTATCCCGCTGGCAAATCCGAACCATCCGCCAATCGCGGGGTGCTTCGACACGGATACTCAGCCCGTTGGCCAGGTCTCCCGTCGCGGCGGTGCCGCCTTGGCCGATGATAATCGCATGGCCCTCGAACGCCACCGTCCGCACCATCATCGTGATTTTGTTGCGAACCTCATAGCCGTCAGGAATACCGCTACGCTTGAGCCCGCGCAGGAAGTCCTTTAGCAAACTGGGTTTAGATTTCCGCTCCCTCTCCAGCATCTCCTCGGTCAGGCCCGTATCTTCGGCAAGCTGTTTGAGTAGTTCCTTGTAATAGACTTTCCAACGGCTTTCTTCGTCCCGGGAATTGAGCTTGTCTGCCAAAATATTGCCCAGACCGTACCCGTCACAGCCCCACTGCCGCGAGATCGTGATATAGGGACCCGGTTCCTTTTTCTGACCAATATCATCAAGATGCTCCCGCAGGTAGGATGAAATCGTTGGCTTGGTCATCGCCTGTTCCTTATAATCCGTTCACGATGCGTTCAACCCCCTCGTTCCGAAAGGGGGCGGCCGTAAGGCCGGGCTGGTTATAAAACCACGTCTCCCACAGCCTACATCCCCCGCCGCCGCCTGTCAACAAAATGTTGACAGAAAATAGGCCCTAAAGGGGCAATTCTGCGTCCTTTAAATGAATTTGCGATTGGGCTTATGCCAAAAAGTCCGTTTTCAATGTCATCTTTATCTTTTGAATCTCGCCACAGAAAGTTCGTTATAGGTTATCTATTTGAGGTGCTAAACGGACGGCGGACATTTGCCTTGTCAATGATGCCGCCCGTTCTTGATTCAAGTCAAACATTTCCTCATAGATCACAGGGCTGGCATAGCCCGTCTCGTCCAGAATCAGCAGATCCGGGGTGTTTAGTTAGCGGTGTAAATGGCTTTACCGATGACCTCTTAAACTTGCCTTTGGCAAGAGGTTTTTTAAGGCATCAGAAGGCTCTGAATTGTCTGCTGCGCGCCTCACAAATAAGACGGCAAGGTAACACTGCTACCCCGACGACAATTCGTCGTCCTGGTCTGGCTATCCCCCATTGCCATCTGCAACTTGTTCTCAATTAAATCCGATGTCAATGAATAAGAGTTATGTATCGCCTGAGGCAACTCAAAAAAAGCCTACTCAGTTGAGCGAATCTCAAGGATTTTGCTTCGGATAGTACTGGCTACTGTTTTAACCTGCTGCATTTGTTTTCTGACCCTTGTCCCTGCGGCTTTGTTTCCACTTCCAGCCTTATTAAGGTCATCTTCAATCTCAGCAACCAGTCTCTTAAGTTCTTCGAATTCTTGCATTTTCTATCCTTTATAAGTTGAGTAAGCTATCATTTCGCAGGAAGCGTATCAGCAGGCAGGGTTATTGTCAAAGCAAAACTTGATCCTTCCACAAATTTCCACATAAGCGGCATCAAGTGGAAGATTTTTGATTTCCGGCAAGAAAGGCAAATCAGCCTTCGTTGGGGCTAAAGCGCTTTTGCCTGACGCCGGCCGCCAATCAAAAAGATTCGCTTGCCCGCCAAAATGAATTTTTAGAAGGCCCCTAAAGACTATGAAGCACACTCAATTCAAATACCTAAATCGCCATTTGTGCACAGAATGAAAAGAAAGAGATAAGTGGAGGAAGTAAAAACACAAAAAGCCCCATTTCTGGACCAGAAACAAGGCTTTTTGACTGGGCGCTACAGGACTTGAACCTGTGACCCCCTGCTTGTAAGGCAGGTGCTCTAGCCAACTGAGCTAAGCGCCCGAGAGCGGGATACTATACGGACTTGGCCGGCGGCTGTCAATCTTTTTACCGGCCGAATCGTTGTAAATCATCGAAAAACCGGCCCGCAGGTGTATTCTGCCGGCATAAGCGGCATTCGATGCAAATAATGCACTTTTTCATCCTGAAGGAATGACCATGAACACGATGGATACGGCAGGCAACGGTATTCCAGCCGGGCCAAAGAACCAACAAGCCCGGCCGACTGGAGCTGGAGGGAATCGAACCCTCATCCCCGCGATGCGACCGCGGTGTACTCCCATTATACGACAGCCCCG
>JAFGCP010000260.1 GCA_016932595.1 Deltaproteobacteria bacterium | reverse complement strand
GTCACGGCAGGTGCTCTTTTTGCTGCATCAATCCCTTTTACGGCAACAGTTCAGGCAGGCGCTGCCGTACGCCTGAAAATATCCGCCTTGAAATTGAAGAGCTGCTGCCGGGGCTGGAGAAAAAGTATATTTATTTTCTTGATGCCGACTTTTTCGGTTCCGGCCCGGACAGCCAAAGCCGGGTTCTTGCCATAGCCGAGCGGCTGCAGCATCTCGGCGTGCAGTTCGGGTTTGAATGCCGCGCCGGTAGTTTTGATAAGGCGGCGATCGGCGCCCTGGCCCGTGCAGGACTCAAGGATGTCTTTTTAGGCATTGAAAGCGCTTCTGAGGCGACGCTGAAGCGCATGAGAAAAGGGGTCGCCCCTTCTAAAAGCGCCGCGTCGGTGCAGATGCTGCGCAGCCACGGCATAGAGCCGAATCTCGGATTTATCATGTTTGAGCCGTACTGCGTGCTTGGTGATGTCCGGCAGAGCCTTGCGTTTTTAAAGGCAAATAATCTGCTGCAGAAGCTCGATGTTTCAGCCAATGTGCTCTATCACCGTGAAATTGTTTTGAGAGGCATGCCGAATTTTACCCGTCTTGCCGCCGCCGGCAGGCTTACCCGCACCGATATTTTCGAGTATGAAGGAATGTATCTGTTTGCAGACCCGTCGGTGCAGTTTCTGGCCGATCTTATGTCCTATGTCTGCCGGAGAGTTCTGCGGGCAACCGAGAACGCCCGCTCGCCTATCTGCTGGAGGCGGGGCGCAAGCGCCCCATCGCAGCGGGTGAACGACTATATCGTTACTCTGTTTGCAGAGACATTGCGCCGTCTTGAACTGCAGGATATACATCTTGATCTCGACGCTCTGCTCAGAATCGAAGATGATTCATTATGCGCCATAGAAGGGCTTATCGTTGAAGAGCGCGTCTGCCAGTCATAAAGTCGAATGGCTTCTGAGTTTGGGAACCTCATTTCAGGCCTCGCAGGTGCTGTTTGAGTCGGTGCGCCTCGGCCTGTTTGATCTGCTTGATGGTGCTTGGCTGCATGCCGGGAGTATTGCCAGCAGTCTTTCTCTTGCTCCCGCTGCGGTAGAACGGCTGCTGCGGGTGCTGATTGAAATGGGCATACTTGCGAAAAAAGGCCCCTGTTACCGCAATACCGCTCTTTCCAAAAAGTATCTCTGCGCGGCCAGCTCCTTTTATATCGGCGATTTTTTCATGCACCGCCAGTCGCTGCAGCAGCCGTGGTCAGAGCTGAAGGCATCCCTCAAAAATAATTTTATGGTGCGCCCCGACCGCAACAGGCTTGCCGACTATCCGCGGCAGCTTAAAAAATTTACGGGCGCCATGGATGCCCTGGGCCGCCTGAAAAGCGAGCATATTATGGCTCATCTTGCTCTGGCGGATACTGGGCGCATGCTTGACCTTGGTGGCGGCATCGGCACCTATGCGGTACATTTTTCCACCAGGCATCCTCATCTGCAGGCTGTTGTATGCGATCTGCCTGATGTGGTGCGCCTCGCGCAGCGCAATATACAAAAAGCCGGGCTTCAGAAAAGAGTATCGGCTGTCGAGGGGGAATGCCTTTTTGACCCTCTTCCCCCGGGTCCGTTTGACCTGGTGTTTATCTCCAATCTGCTGCATATCTACAATGAGGCTGACTGCAAACGCATCGTAAAAAAGGCAGCTGCCGCGCTTACCAAAGGCGGCACCCTCGTGGTGCATGATTATATTTTCGGCTGCGGCGACAGCGTTTCCGTTTCGCTTTTTGACATGACCATGCTCATCGGCACCCCGCAGGGCCGCTGCTACGAGCAAGCCGATATTGCCCGCTGGCTGCGCGCTGCAGGCATCAAAAAGATTCAATCTGCCGAAATCCTTGCCGGCACATCGCTTTTATGGGGTGAAAAATCATGACAAATAAAGCCGCTGTGGAGCTGCAGAAGGTTCTTGATGCAATAAAACCTCTTGATACTGAATATTTGAACAAGGCCCAGGAGCGGCTTGACAAGCTTGCCATTCCGCACGGCAGCCTCGGAAGGCTTATGGGCTTCGGGCGGCAGTATGCGGCTGTTCGGCAGAACCCCATGCCCAAAATTCAGAAGAAGCGCATCTATACCTTTGCCGCAGATCACGGCGTGGTTGAAGAAGGCGTCAGTGCCTTCCCCAGGCAGGTGACCCGTGAAATGGTATTTAACTTTATGCGCGGCGGCGCAGGCATCAATGTGCTTGGGAGGCATGCAGGCGCAGAGGTTGTGGTTGTTGATATCGGCGTTGATTACGACTTCCCAGCCATGGACGGCCTGCGGGTGATGAAGGTGGCGCGCGGCACCCGCAATATGGCAAAAGAGCCTGCCATGACACGTGACGAGGCGCTGAAGGCCATTGGAGTCGGCATCAGCCTTGCCCGTGAGGCGGCTCGCGATGGCGTTGATATTATCGGCACCGGCGATATGGGCATCGGTAATACAACTCCCAGCAGCGCCATTATAGCGGCATTTGCCAAGGCACCGCCCGCTGAGGTCACCAGCCGCGGCACCGGCATCACCGATGAAGTCCTTCAGAAAAAGATTGCGGTTATTACCGCAGCCCTTGCTCTAAACAAGCCCAATCCCCATGACCCTCTCGACGTGCTTGCCAAAGTCGGCGGGCTTGAGATAGCAGGCATTTGCGGCCTCATTATAGGCGCTGCGGCAGAGCGCATCCCGGTTGTCATCGACGGGTTTATCTCAACGGCAGGGGCTGTGGTAGCCTGTGAGCTTAACCATTTTATTCAGGAATATCTCTTTGCAGCTCATCTATCGGTCGAAAAGGGACATAGAATTATGCTCGACCGGCTTGATCTTCAGCCGCTTTTTGACCTTGGCCTGCGCCTTGGCGAAGGCACGGGCGCGGCCCTTGGTATCTGGCTTGTGGAGGCCGGGGTGAAGATACTTACCGAGATGCTTACCTTTGACGAGGCCGGGGTAACGGAAGGGGAGAGCAGGTTTTAGCGCCGGAGTACAAATTCATACTGGTGGCAAAGCAGGGGCGCGGTATTCGCGCCCTTTTTGGGATATGAATCAAGGGAGTGTGTGAACGCCATACGAACCCACAGCTCTCCGGGGTAAAGCATCTGATGCCTTGACAGGTGGGCAAAATAGTATTACTTTGAAGTAACTTTTAACTATCTGCAGAACATAACGGAAGACGGTGCGAATCCGTCGCGGACCCGCCGCTGTAATCCCGACCATTGCACAATGGTACAAGCTGTCAGCAATTATGCCACTGAACCGGTTTCCTGGTTTGGGAAGGCTGCTGCCAGTCGGGAAAGCCAGAAGACCTGACTGCAGACTTTGAACTCATCTGTTCCCGTGGCATTGGAACAGGGCTTTCTAGCAGGTTGGATGAAAAACGGCATCCTCCTTTCAGCCGCTGGCTGGAGGGAGGATTTTTTTATTGCATATGAGGTGCGTATTTAGCGCGATCTGTTCGCGGCTGAAGCCGCTCCTACAGGGAGATTGATGGTTGTCTGGCCACCCAGAGGTATAGGGTTTGGCAGGGTTAGGTTCATTGGTAGGGGCAGGTTTGAAACCTGCCCCTACAGAATATAGTAAAGCAATTCAGGAGGAACAGGATGACCACACAGATTGAATATGCCCGCCGGGGCGAGATAACGCCCATCATGCAGGACATCGCTCAGCGGGAAGCAATGGAGCCCGAATTACTGCGGGAGCGTATTGCTTTAGGGCAGATCGTTATTATCAAAAACCACCAGGGCCGAGGCTCAAAGGCCGCCGGGGTAGGTAAGGGTCTCAGCACAAAAGTTAATGCAAGCATAGGCACTTCCTCGGATATAATTGATGAGGAGCTTGAGGTCAGAAAGGCCCTCATTGCTCAGGAGAACGGCGCGGATACGCTCATGGAGCTGAGCGTAGGTGGTGATCTTGACAGTATCAGGCGCCGGGTCATTGCAGCGGTTGACCTCCCGGTCGGGAATGTGCCTCTGTATCAGGCTTTCTGCGAAGCAAAGCGAAAGTATGGCGATGTTGATAAACTGGATGAAGAATTGCTTTTTGACCTGATCGAGCGGCAGTGCGCCGATGGCATGGCTTTTATGGCCGTGCACTGCGGCATAAACCGGCTTTCCATCGAGAGGCTTCGAAAGCAGGGTTACCGGTATGGCGGCCTGGTATCAAAGGGGGGCGCTTCGATGGTGCGGTGGATGATAAAAAATAAGAAAGACAACCCTTTATATGAGAAGTTTGACCGTGTGGTTGATATTTTGAAAAAGTATGATGTGGTGCTGAGCCTTGGCAATGGCATGCGGGCGGGCGCCATTCATGACTCCACCGACCGCGCCATGATTCAGGAGCTTATCATCAATTGCGAGCTTGCCGAGATCGGCCGCGAAATGGGCTGCCAGACCATGGTGGAAGGGCCGGGCCATGTGCCCCTGGATGAAATCGAATCGAATATCCAGCTTCAGAAAAAAATGAGCGGCGATGCGCCCTATTATGTTTTGGGCCCTATTACGACCGATGTGGCCCCGGGATATGATCATCTTACGGCTGCAATAGGTGCAGCAAATTCAGCACGTTACGGAGCAGATCTCATATGTTATATTACCCCTGCCGAGCATCTTGCGCTGCCCAATGAGGAGGATGTGCGCGAGGGGGTTCGCATGGCAAAGATTGCCGTCTATATCGGTGATATGGTCAAATACGGCCGCCGTGACCGTGATATGGCAATGTCAAAAGCCCGGCGCGATCTTGACTGGGAGCGGCAGTTTGACCTTGCCCTGTACGGCGATGCCGCCCGTGCAATACGCGACAGCCGCAAGCCGGCAAGCGAGCGCTCTTGCACCATGTGCGGAGCCTACTGCGCCATGGAAAACTCGAATGCCTGCTTCAAGGATGTTCTGGAGAAAGGTCCGAAGCGGTAGGGGGTGTCATTAAAACAGCAGGCAGGCGCAGGCAAGAAAAATAATTTCGGTGAGCACGCTTGCCGAGCCGAGCACATCGCCCGTGATGCCTCCAATGTGACGGTGAACATACCGGCGGTAGAGAAAGAGAAAAGCTGCAACACCGGCCAGCGATGCTGCGCTGCCGGGGAGTATGAAAAACGGCGCCAGAAACAGGGAAGCAAAAAGCAGCGTTTTTTTATCGCCTGCCAGTGAAAAAAGGTGCACAATGCCGGCTGTGCGCACATAGGGGCTGAAGGTGCAGAGCGCAACCTGGGACCACCGGCCGATAACCGGAAACAGCAGAATAATGAAGCTGTGGCCCCTGGTGACTATATCCGCAGCAAGGGTTATTTTTACGAGCAGCGCCAGCATCAGGGCTACAGCTCCCATAACCCCGATGCGGCTGTCCTTCATGATTTCAAGCTTTTTTTCGGGAGTTTTTGCGGTGCTGAAAAATGCGTCGAAGGTGTCGGCAAGCCCGTCCAGATGAAAGGCGCCGGTGAGCAGCGTTTCAGCAGTTACAAGCAGGACCGCGATGGTCAGGGGGCTCAGCGTGCCGGCCAGCAGCATAAGAGCGCACAGGCTGTAGAGCATGCCGCCGATCAGCCAGCCCACACAAGGAAACAGAATAAGTCCGTACCGCGCAATGCGCCCGTCAGGCTCAACGGCAACCGGTATGGGTATGCGCGTCAAAAATTGAATGGCGAATATGAGGGCTTTAAAAAAAGTTTTCATATGAAATGATTATAAACCGATTACGTCATCAAATACAATGCCTTCATGTGCGCTGCATCAGATTTTTGTTTTAATCGCGGCATGGCTGTTTGACGCTCTTGTCGGCGATCCGGAAAAGCTCCCCCATCCCGTGCGGGCTATCGGAGCTCTGATTGTCCGGCTGGAACACAGGGCTCCGCAATGGTTTAAAAATAAAAAAAATGCTGGTGTATGTATCGGCATTTTTGTCCCGGCGACAGCATATGTCGGCGCTTTTTTTTTCATTGCCCTGGCCGGCGCCATTTCAGTGTTTGTCGGTTTGCTCGCTTCAGTTGTCTGCATTTATTATTGCCTTGCTACGCGCTGCCTTGCTTCAGAGGCCGCAGGAGTTTACCGTGATCTGAAAAAAGGCGATATTATTATGGCCCGGCACCGTCTTTCCCGCATTGTTGGCCGCGATACCGCACATTTAAGCGAAAGCGACATAGTGCGCGCTACGGTTGAAACGGTCAGCGAAAATACCGTTGACGGCATTATTTCCCCGCTTGTCTATGCCGCGCTGGGAGGCGCGCCCCTTGCTCTGGCATTCAAGGCAGTCAGCACCCTTGATTCAATGATCGGCTATAAAAATGAAAAATACCGGGAGCTTGGCTGGTTTTCGGCCCGCCTGGATGATGTGCTGAATTTTATACCGGCGCGGCTGTGCCTTATACTGGTGCCTCTCGCATCCCTTGTGCTTCCCTTCGGGCATTCAGGATCAGCTTTTAAAACTGGTATGCGCGATGGCCGCAAATCCCCGAGCCCCAATTCAGGTTTTCCGGAAGCATGTTTTGCCGGATCTCTGGGCATACAGCTCGGGGGGCAGTGCTCCTATGCTGGAGTTATATCCGGCAAACCCCTGATTGGTGATAAAGACCGTGAAATCGCAATATATGATATACAAAGAGCTGTCAGCCTGATGTGGGCTGTTTCCGGGCTTTGCCTTGTATTTTGCACGGGAATATTTTTTATTATTACAATTGTCTGGGGATGCTGATGAGCGTTATAATGATGTGGCTGGGCATGGCCGCCTTCTTTTTTGCTTTGATTTTTGTCAATATTGCCAAAACGCAGGCTCAGTATCTGCAAAAGCTTGGCAAAGAGCCCGATG
>JAFGCP010000259.1 GCA_016932595.1 Deltaproteobacteria bacterium | reverse complement strand
TTGAAACCGCTGAAACCGTTGAAACTTGTTATTAACACCGTTTCAGCTGTTTCAACCGCTTGAACTGCTTAAACTGTTTTCATCACCCCCATCCTGCCACACAGGCAGTCTCACTGTAAACCGGGCGCCCTGACCGGGAGCGCTGTCGCAGATGATCTCCCCTTTATGCTCTGCAATGATGTGCTGGGTGATTGAAAGCCCAAGCCCCGTGCCGCCGCTTTTCGTCGTATAAAACGGAGTAAAGATACGCTCGAGCTGATCTGGCGGCATGCCGGGACCGGAATCGCCAAAAACGACCTCTATCCACGGCTGGTTCAGCCTGGTTGCCACTTCTATCGTGCCTCCGGCAGGCATCGCTTCGATGGCATTGCGCACCAGATTCAAAAAAGCCCGGCGGATATGATCCTGATCCAGGGATGCAGCCGGCAGATTGTATTCAAAGGTCGTTTTAAAAAGAATCTTGCAGCGCCTGAGCTCTTCCTCAAGAAAGGCGAACAGGTCTTCTATCACCATGTTCACATCATGCTTTGCTGGCTGAATCGTGGGGAAGCGGGTGCATTCCAGATACTCCCGCAAAACCTTATGCAGGCTCTCGATCTCATTCTTGATCGTAGCGATAAGCTCCCTGGCCTCAACGGCTTCCGGCGCCTGATACCCGCTGATGGCGTCATCGAGCAGGTCTATATTAAGCGTCAGTGACCCGAGCGGATTTCTGATCTCATGAGCCACCTGGGCCGACATTTTCACAATCATCGACTTGCGCTCATGCTGCAGAAGCTCGCTGCGCAGGGCCATTTCAGCCGTGACGTCTTTGACATACTCAACCACGCGCATCGTCCGGCCGTCTTCGTCCTTGAGGGGAAAAGCCGTAAGATGAAAATAATACTTCCTGCCGCCCAGCGTTGTGCTCACGCGATCGCGAAAAACGGGCCTGCCCGTTTCAAAGGCTTCATGGGCCGGGCATCCCTGGCACAGGCTGCTCTGCTGCTGAAACACCTCATAGCAGGGCTTGCCCCTGAACAGACCCATGGGCTTGTTGTGCCACTCGGAAATAGCCTTGTTCACCATGAGCACGCGGTAATCGCGGTCAATAATGGAAATGCCGTCCGTGATGCCGTCGATGACCTCATGGCTCCAGGCTATTTCCTGGGCGGCTGTGCGCTTGCGCTTTTCCTGGGCCGAAAGAAAAAACGCGCCCACGACCAGCACCGCTAAAAAGCCGCAAATAAAAATCAGCGGGCCCATAAGGCTTTCCATAAGCGGCGCCATCGCTTCCCGGTAGGGGGCGGCAACGCCAATGGACCAGAGCAGGCCGTTAAATTTTATAGGGGCATAGGCTATGAGTTTTTTTGTCAGCTGCTTCTCACCGATATGCCAGCCCGTGTATTCCCCCTTGCCTTCAACGCCCTTGACCATTTCCCTGTCAATCAGGGTCTCGAGATTAAAGGAGGTGTTTTCCGGCCAAAGCTCCTTGAGCACATCGACAACCCGTTTGCCCTCCATGGAGGTGTTGGGATGGGCCAGCAGCACTCCCCGGCTGTCGATCATCCAGGCATAGCCGGTTTTCCCGGATTTTATGGGATAAATAAATGTATCTTTGAGCGCGGAAAAATTGACCAGGCAGCACATCCACTGGCTTTTGCCCCGCACCGGCACCCCCATGATAAATGACCTGCCGCCATTGCCGGAGACAGCGTCAATAAAATCAGAAATAAAAACCTGCTGTTTCGCTGATGCAGCCTGCAATAAAAGCTGCTTAAGGTTCGCGCGGTCAAGATACGCGGTAAGCTGCGGCGGGTGAGTATGGATTAAATCGCCGTCCCGGGAAACCAGAAAAAGCGCCCGCATGAGCTGCGGCTGTCGCAGTAAAAACGGGGCCAGGGTTTTGGGGTCTGGATACAGGCCGTAGGTGTCTGCTGCCGTATTCAGGCTTATCTGTATGCCCTGTATGAAATTTTCAACGCCGCGGGCTGACTCTCTCACCAGAGAAAGCTGCTGCCGGTTGAAGGCTTCTGCGGTATTGCTGACAATCACGTGCCGGCTCACAAAAGCCACGGCAAGCACGCCCGCAATAACCACTGCGGCAATGACCCATATTCTTGCAACAGAAGGCACATATCCCTTCATCACAGTTCCTCTCGCGGAATATCCTGCTGTAATAGTAGTGAAAAGTAACGGAAAAAGCAAGGAACCAAAGAGGGGTCATAATTTCGGCACGCGAAATACAGAAGTCGGGATTCAGAATCCAGAATTCAGAAGAACAGTGAAAAGGACACCTGATGGAAAGGTTTTGGTTTTCCGGCTCGCGCACCGCGCATATTCTGAATCCTGGCTCCTGGATTCTGTGCATAAAAAAGCGTCTGGCCGGTTACCCTGCCAGACGCCTGTATTGATCGGGAATGCTTAAAAACTACTGCTTGTTCTTCTTCAGATCTTCCACAACGGCGGGATCGGCCAGCGTTGAGGTATCGCCCATATCGTCAAACTGACCGGCGGCGATCTTCTTCAGGATGCGGCGCATGATCTTGCCGGAGCGGGTCTTCGGGAGGCCGTCCGCCCACTGTATCTTGTCGGGCGTAGCGATGGGGCCGATTTCCTTGCGCACATGGGCGACCAGTTCCTTCTTCAGGGCATCGGACTTCTCAACGCCCACGTTCAGGGTGACATAGGCATAAATGCCTTCGCCCTTGATTTCATGGGGGAAGCCGACGACTGCGGCTTCGGCAACCTTCGGATGAGCAACCAGGGCGCTCTCGACTTCGGCGGTGCCCATGCGGTGGCCGGAGACATTGATAACGTCATCCAGGCGGCCCATGAGGAAGTAGTCGCCGTCGGGGTCTTTGCGTGCTCCGTCGCCGGTGTAATACTTGCCCGGGAACTGGGTAAAATAGGTGTCTTTGAACCGCTGATGATCGCCGTACACGGTGCGCATCATGCCGGGCCATGCCTTCTCAACGCAGAGATAGCCGCCTTCATTCACATCGGCTTCGCTCTTGCCGTCTTCCCGCAGAATGACGGGCTTGATGCCGAAGAAGGGGCGGTTGGCTGAGCCGGGTTTGATCTTCATTGCGCCGGGGATCGGGGTAATAAGGAATCCGCCGGTTTCGGTCTGCCAGTAGGTGTCAACGATGGGGCAGCGGCCTCCGCCGATTTTGTTGTAATACCACATCCATGCTTCGGGATTGATGGGCTCGCCCACGGTGCCGAGAATGCGAAGGCTGGAAAGGTCGATGCCTTCAACCCACTGGTCGCCCTGTGCGGCAATGGCGCGGATGGCGGTCGGTGCGGTGTAAAACTGGTTAACCTTGTATTTCTCGACGATTTTCCAGAAGCGTGAATAATCAGGATAGCTCGGAACGCCTTCAAACATGACGCTGGC
>JAFGCP010000258.1 GCA_016932595.1 Deltaproteobacteria bacterium | reverse complement strand
TTTTGGCAGAAGCGTCTGCTGCCCAGCTCATCCCCCTTTGAAAAAGGGGGATACAGGGGGATTGTAAAAGCATGCCAAAATCCCCCAGCCCCCTTTCGTAAAAGGGGGCTATGCCTTTGTGGGTTTAAAGCTGTATACTGTATACCGTCACCGGCAACAGTATAAAACGTGTCAAGTTTCACACAACGATTAGTCGTATCGTATCGATACTAACGTCGATTTCAGCGGTACAAAAACCCGGAAGAACCATAATATAATTTGCGGGCGATTTATTGTTTGTGCTCAGGTTTAAATTTTTGTATATATTTTACCGGTTTTGCATGCAGGAAGGAGGCATTGTATGAAACGATTGCTTTTGGCTGTTTTTTTTGTCGTGCTGCCGGGTGTTTCCCCTGCCGCGACAATGTACATAACCGACACGGTGGAAGCGTCCGTGAACTCCGGTAAGGGGCTTGAGGCGGGCTCGCAGTTTCTGGAAAACGTGCGGACGGGGGACAAGGTCGACGTGCTGGCCACTGAGGGCGAGTATGCCCGCGTCATGCTTGCCAGCGGCGCCCAGGGCTGGATTCATACGCGCTATCTGGTCGACCAGCCGCCTCCCGACCACGGGCAGCTGACGGAAAAAATCAGGCGCCTGCAGGAAGAGCTTGCCGGGCTCAAAAATGAAAACGCGGAGCTTGAGGCGGTGCGGGACCAGCAGGCCCTTAAAATAAAAGATGCCGAAGCCGCCTACGCGCGCCTTGAGGCCGGCTGCACTGATTATACGAAATGCCGGGCCGAGGTTGACAAGGCGCAGAAGGCCCTGCGCACGAGCAATGACGTCATCGGGCGGCTGAAAAGGGAAAACGAGAACCTTGCGCAGAATGCGCAGCTCATGTGGTTCATTTTCGGCGCGGGCGCGGTCCTGTGCGGCTTTGTCATCGGCATGTGGCTGCAGAGCCTGCGCAGGCGCCGCAAATCAAAGTTCACGTTTTGAGCCGGGGCGGCGGGCCGTGCGAAACTGGCCGTGACAATCATTCTGTGACATTTTGACAATGTAATATTTCTTGACTTAAGAGGTCTTTTTCTTTAGTATGCTAAGAACTTATTGATGAAGTCTGGTACAAAAAAAGATCTTTCTAATGTTTTAAAGTCGGTTTCCCATATCGGGAGCTTCGGCCTCACGATGGGCGCCTGCATACTGCTGGGGTACTATCTGGGCAGCTATATTGACGAAAAGCTCAATAGCGCGCCGTGGTTCATGATACTGCTCGTTGTGCTGTTCATGGCGGGCGCCTTTATAAAGTTCGTACAGGAAACCAAGGCTGAAAGTGATAACAAGCCGGAACAAAAGGTGCTGTGAGTCATAATTGAAAAGCCTCTACGGAAAGATAAAAGTGGTCTTAGATACCCCAAGAAGAGTTTTTTTTTATCTATCCTCATCGCTCTGGCCCTGATTGCTGTCGCCTTTTTCGAAGGTGACAGGGGTGCAGCCAACGGCCTTATCGTTGGGTCCCTTGCCGGTATCAGCTTCTTTTTAATCGCTTGGTGGTGCGTCAACACGATCGTCAAGGACAAGCGCAAAGAGCGGCCGAACCCCCTCATGGTGGTCCTTGCGCTTCACGTGTTCGTGTTGAAATTTCCCGTCCTTGGCCTTGGATTGTGGTTTGCATTTAAATATTTGGAAATCAAGCCGTCGGCGCTGATTATAGGAATAGCCATAACCCAGATCGCCATACTGGTGGCGGCGCTCAACAGGATGTTTAAGCGGCACTGACGGTAAAATCGTTTTCGAGGGTTTTGCTACATGAAGGGATCTCTGCGGTCAAAAGTCACTACCGGCCTGGCATGGATTGTCATCATTGGCTCGTTTGTGCTGTCCTACCAGATGAGCAGGCACCCGGCCCACGAGGAGCATGAAGAGCTCGAGCTTCCCTCCTTTGTGCACATTCTGGGCGGGGCTGATCCGCACCATTTTCTGGCGCAGAAGGACCCGCTGTTCGGGGTCTCCCTGGAAGAGTGGATCCCCACCATCATGAGCATCCTTGTGGGCGTTGTGCTGGTGGGCTTTTCGCTGTGGGCGACCCGGCGCATGGAAAAGGTCCCCCGGGGCGGCCAGGCTTTTGCGGAGATCGTGGTCGAGGGGCTGTACAATTTTCTCGGGGAGATGCTCGGGCCCTACACGCGCCGCTACATCGCCTTTTTCGGGACGCTTTTTCTGTACATTCTCCTGATGAACCTGTTCGGCCTTATCCCCCTTTTGCACTCCCCCACCAACAGGATCAACGTGACGCTCAGCATGGCCCTGCCGGTCTTCGTTTTTTATAACTTCGAGGGCATACGGATCAAGGGCATCAAATACTTCAAGCACTTTATTGACCCCCTGTTCATGGCGCCGCTCATGCTGCCGATCCACCTGATCGGCGAGTTCGTGCGGCCCGTGTCCCTGTCGGTCCGTCTGTTCGGCAACCTGACCGGCGAAGACCTGACGATTGCGCTGCTGGTCATCATGACCCCGTTTCTGTTCGGCTTTATTCCGGTGCCCGTCCACCTGCTCATGGTGCTCATGGCGCTGCTGTTTTCAACGATCCAGGCGACCATTTTCACGCTGCTCTCAACGATCTATCTCAGCGAGGCCATCGGCGCGCAGGGCGATGATCATTAACCAGGAAAGACATCAGCAACAAACCATAACGTTTTAAGGAGGTTACAGCATGATTTATTTCGGTCTTATCGGTTTAGGCATTTGCATGGGTATCGGTCTTGCCGCTCTCGGCGGCGGCGCCGGCATCGGCCGCGCGGTTTCTTCAGCCCTTGAAGGCACGGCCCGCCAGCCCGAGGCCGCAGGCAACCTGCGCACGACCCTGATCATCGGCGCGGCCCTTATCGAGTCGCTGACGATTTACGCCCTGGTTATCGGCATCCTGCTGCTCGGGAAGCTGCCGTCGGTGGAAAAGGCGGTCGAGCTGTTCAGGATCGTCGGCGGCAACGGCTGAGAAGCCCCGTTCCCGACAAACGCACCAGCGCCGGCCCGGCACCGGGCCCGGCTACAATGCAGTAACCTTTAAGTATTAGTAGAATACCTATGGAAGATCTCATAACTGCGCTCAAGATAAATTTTAAGGTGCTGTTCACGCAGTTCATCGGCTTCATAGTCCTGTTCTGGCTGCTGAAAAAGTTTCTCTTCAGCCGGGTTCTGGACCTGATTCAGAGCCGCACGGATGAAATCCGGGGCGCCTATGACGCCAATGAAAAGACGCGCCAGGAGGTTGATTCCCTGAAGCTGCAGTACGAGGCGCAGCTGCAGGAGGCCCGCAAGGAGGCCGAGGCGATCGTGGTCAGCGCCAGGGAGCGGGCGGAAAAGGCCGGCCAGGAAGTCATAGAAAAGACGCGTCAGGAGGCCGCACAGATCCGCGACCGGGGCCTTGCGGAAATCGAGCAGGAGAAAAAGCGGGTCATCACCGAAATCCGCACCGATGTCGTGAACCTGTCGGTTGACATAGCGCGCAAAATTATCGAAAAGACCGTGGACGCACGGGAGGCCGAACGGCTTACCGACGATGTCATCAGCAAAATCGGCGGGGTGTCGCTGTGAGCCTGGTCCGGGTTACCCGCCGGTACGTGCAGGGCCTTATTGAGGCTGCTCAGGCCGAAAACGCCATTGACGCCGCAGAGCGGGCGCTTGCGACCATTGACGCCGCGCTGGCCGGCGACAGGGATTTTCGCAGCCTGCTGTTTCATCCCATGATAGCCCGCAGCCGCAAGAAGGACCTGCTGCGCAAGATTGTGGGCGACGCCGCGCCGCCGGTGGTGACGAGCTTTACCGATTTTGTCATCGAAAAAAAGCGCGAGCACATTTTCACCTCCGTGTACGCCGAGTTCAGGCAAGCGGCGGATAC
Source organism: Deltaproteobacteria bacterium (assembly GCA_016932595.1). GTDB lineage: Bacteria > Desulfobacterota > WTBG01 > CAIYCZ01 > CAIRTM01 > CAIWCT01. The sequence goes on along the minus strand of JAFGCP010000258.1, from coordinate 118 downwards.
GCTTCGCGGCGTCATGCGCGCCCGGGTTACGGCGGCCTACGAGCCCGCGGCCGGGCAGCAGGAGCGGCTGAAAAGCCAGCTCGAGCAGGCCCTGGGCAAGAAGGTCATTCTCGACGTG
>JAFGCP010000257.1 GCA_016932595.1 Deltaproteobacteria bacterium | reverse complement strand
AGCGCTGCCTGGATTTTGAGTATAAATACTCATAGTAAAATGAGTATTTGTGCCTATAGTCAACCCATTGTTTTTTTGGTATGTTTCATTCGAGCTGAAATTAGTACAATTTTTATAATCAGAAAGGCGGTCATTTATGCGATGTCAGTATGTTATACAGCCCGAAGATACTTTTGAGAATATAGCAATGCAGTTCTATAATAATCCGTGCCTTGCCGAAAAACTTCGGCAGTATAATGGTTTCTATAGTTCGGATTTTATAATTATCGGCCAGCCAATTGTTATACCTGCCTGTGCAACCCTGCACGCAACAACAGGTGCAGCCGACAGACTACCGGCCGGTATGCAGCCCCCTCATGGGTTAGAGAAGTTGCTTGGCATATTCGGGAATATTTATGAGTATGTTGATGATAAGGGTTGTTTTGATGAAAGCGCATGGTGTGCGGATATGCTGACCGCGGTTCAAGTTCCTTTTTCTGTGGCCCTATCATGGGATTATACACGGCGGGTACGTTCAGTGCGCTGCCACAAAAAAATAGCAGGTAGTATTAAAGATGCATTCCATGCTGTCAAGCGCGAAGGCTTTGAAGGGGAAATTGTTACCCTTGGTGATTTTTATAATTTCCGCAGCAAACGGACTTGCGGCAAACTGTCGACGCACTGCTGGGGCATAGCCTTTGATCTGAATCCTGAAGTAAATATTCCAGGAACGAAGGGATGTATTTCCGATAAACTTGTTCAGCTGCTGCAGGAATTCGGTTTTACCTGGGGCGGCCACTTGAAAGGTGCCTATAAAGACCCCATGCATTTTCAGTTTTGTACCGGCTATTAGTGCTTTTTTTACATACATTCTTCATAACAGGTGATTTGCAAGTTTTGAAATACAGGGAAAAGCAATGTTGAATCTATGATTATTTCCGGGTAGGTTGTTTTTGAAATAAAGCAACTGTGAGCAATCACTTTGGTAACTGCTGGCGCCCCCTCAGATACGCATATCATGATGCGGATATATCGTCACAGCGGTGGGGTTGCTGTCTCAGTTGCGACTGCAACCTAGTTTTTGCTTTCTTCCCATTTATCTGGTATTTATTAAGGTAGTCATATTTCTTAATAATACAGGATTATAGCTATGAGCATCTCAAAGATACTCCGCTGCCTTGCCACTGCCCTTTTGTTTTTATTGCAGATCGAACCGACCGTATTACGGAGCCCCCAGGCAAGCTGCGCGACCGGCCTGCAGGGCTGGCAGGTGCTGAGCGCTGACTATCAAAAGGGCAAGCCGTTTTTTCTTGATGGGGTTACCTTTCAATGGGACTATTTCATGGTGCATGACGAGGGGTTTACCGGGAGCATCGGCTATGTGGTTGCCGACCCGCGGCAGCATTTGGCTGGCCTCATGCCTTCAGGCGGCAATGCAGCCATATCCGGCACTTTTACAGAAACCGGTGAGATTGCCGCTGACTATGTTAATTTCGGCACCAATCTTTGGACCGGCCCCGGCATGCAGGGCTATGCCGCATCAGCCGATATTCGCGAGTTTCACGGTGAAAAAGGCGACTATTACGGCCACATAATACCTGTTCCCGAAAATAACACGTTGATACTGAAAGGTAGGACCGAGCGGTTTGAGTGGGAGCTTGCCGTTAGCCAGGACTGGGCAGACCGCTGCGATGCCGCCTATGAGGAAGCGTTTCCGGCGGTGACCGGCTATGATGTGGGAAATTTTGCTTTTATTCCCCTGCAGCACTGGAGCGTTGATATGACCTGGCTGCGCACCAGAGTGCGCGGCTATATTCGCAATTTCAGCGAAGACATAACCGTACCCATCGATGGCCACGGCTACCGCGAGCAGGCCTGGGGGCCCTGGGCGTTTAACTTCAGCGGCTGGGACTTTGCTGTTGTATCCGACAATGCCTCGCAGGTTCAGTGGGCCCTCCAGACCTATCATGATTCGGCGGTCATGGATTATCTGGATGTTGGCTTTTACGACGGTGGTGATTTGAAGGCTGAGCGGTTTTCAGCCGCGGCGGGCGAGCTGGGATGGTATCATACGGCCTGGCACTATGACGAACTGGCGCGCCAGTGCATGCCGAGGGATATGACCGTCATCGCCACTAACAGCCGGTATACGGTTGAGGCTTTTGTGGACATCGGCGACAGCCAGGTGCCTATGCTTTCTGATTTGACGCCCATCACCTCGCAGTATGTCATTATGTGCCGTTTTCCCTTTATTACTGGAACCATAAAGCGAGCAGGAACCGGCGACCTGATCGCCTCATTCGGCGGACAGGGCGGCGGTGAATTTTCCATTGCCCGAAGGCCTTCGGGAAACGACACCCTGAGCTCTGAGGACTGCGCCGTGTGGGGCGGCAGATTTACCGCACCTCTGCCGCTGGGATGCATCGATACTGACAAAGACGGCTATGGCTATGCGGGAGGCCCGGGCTGTCCCTATCCGGAGCGGGACTGCGACGACACGGACCCATTGGTATATCCTGGCAGCAGGGAGAAGATGGGCAATCAGATCGATGACAACTGCGACGGAAAAATCGACGGCAAAGTAGAAAAACTCTGGCAGAAGCTTTTCAGGATTATGTTTCTGTATTCCTTTCTTCAATATATTTTTAACTAAAAAAAACATGGGATTTTTCAGTGGGGGAAAATTAAAAACGATGGCTTCCGTGCGCCGCAGCGGACTGATGAAAGGGTACAGCCAGCAATGCCGCCTGCAGCGTACCCTGCATATGCCGTAAAAAAACGGGCTTTTGCACTAGTGCGAAAGCCCGTTTTTTAACACTATACTCAGCCTGACTGACTTTTTAAGCTTGTGCCAGCCTGCTCAGTGGCACGCCGCTTGCGTCGGGCTAAGTGCGTCATGCACTTTATTGCAATTTATCGCTCAGATCATAAGCCCAGGATACAACCCCTGCATAATCGGTCCAGTTGCCCGATTTCATGAACATGAGACGCATCAGCAGCCAGTCTTTGAATTTCAAAATTTTGTAATCGACGGCGCCTGCAAATGCCGCATCAGCAACCGGGACGATATCGGGATAGTCTTCTGCAATTTTTTTGATGTAATTGGCCGCATACTCCTCTTCCTTGCCCCCCAAATCCGATCCAAGAACTGCACATACGCAAAAGTAGGCAACCTTTTTTGCAGCAAGCTCAGTTTGATATTCATCAAGAAACGCGCGGGCGTCATCATTCCAGTCTTCAATGTAAATATTGCTTCCGAGCAGCACTGTATCATATTCGGCAATATCGCCCACGAAAGTGTCGGCAAGTTTCACATCGACTTTGAACCCCTCGGCGCTCAGCACTTCGGCAATGACCTCGGCAATTCTGTAGGTGGACCCATAATAGGTCGCAACTATAAAAAGAACATTGCCGCTGGTAGCATTGTCGCCATAGGATTTCTCGATCACATAATCCGGCAAGCCACGTTTGGCATGACCCGTGGCAGGGCTGCACAGCAGCGCTGCGCATACAATACCGATGCACACCAGTAAAAATCTTTTTTTCATGGTTGTAGCCTCCTTTGCATGGTTTTTGGAAGTTTAACAAAATAATTATTCTTTGAACGGCCGCTCATCTTGTAATTATTAAATTTTTTTCAGAGCATATCCAAATGGTTCATGTGTTTTGGCATCTTGTGTGGTTTTTTTTCAAAAATATTCATGCGTTATATGCAACGTATACGATAAGTAACAGTTTTTTATGACTCAAGTCAATATTTTTGTGCATCGCAGCAGCATGGCATTATAACTTCATAATGCGGGTCGGCATGGCCCTTACCGCAGCCCTGCTCATATTGCCGGCCATCGCGCCCAATGCCTTTGGCATCTTGGCCCTTGAATATGATAGTGCCATCTGGTCGGCAGGGCGGCTTTCGGTCCTGGCACAGGCTGTTGTTGCAGAATGACCGGACCCGGCTGTACAGGGCCAGAAGCGGGCTTTGACAAAGGTCTGCTACCGGCTCTATTTTTTTTATTTGAACGTATCCTTTCACTGCGTCCAATTAATGAAAAGTTAACCCTGCTCATGATACCCACAACTTTCGCCTGTATGGCCGCATTCTATTATTTTTCACAGCTTTTTTTCTTCGGAGCGCCGCAGGCTGGCCAGGTAATCAAGAAAAGTGTGCAATGGCCAGCATGGCCGGGACCAGTGGTGCTCCGGGTACTTTTTTTATTTGCAAGTTCAGGCGTTTCCGTCTATTTTTCGGGTATAAAGTTTTTAACTATGAACACTAACCCTTTATGTATCGATACAGGGAGGCAGTATGAAAGTTGTGGCATTTAACGGCAGTCCCCGCAAGGATGGAAATACGGCGCAGTCGCTCCAAGTGGTTCTGGCTGAACTGCGGGATAACAATATTGAAACGGAACTGGTACATATCGGGGCACAAGGGCTTAAAGGCTGTATAGCCTGCTACAAGTGCATGGAGCGCAAAGACGGCGCCTGCGCCATAACGAGCGACCCCTTGAATGAGTATATTCAGAAAATGCGCGATGCCGACGGCATTATTATCGGCTCCCCCGTGTATTTCAGCAATGTGACGGCCGATGTGAAAGCTTTTATCGACAGGGCAGGGCTGGTGGCCCGCGCTAACGGCAATATGCTGCAGAAAAAAGTAGGGGCGCCTGTTGTTGTCATGCGCAGGGCAGGGGCGACCTTTGCCTTTGCAGCAATTAATTTTTTCTTTCTCATCCAGCAGATGATTATTCCAGGCTCGGATTACTGGAATGTGGGCATAGGCCGGGCTCCGGGAGAAGTTCAGAAGGATGAGGAGGGGATAACCACGTTTAAGACCCTGGGCCGCAACATGGCCTGGCTGCTGCATAAGATAAAGGCATAAAATGCTGCTATGGCGGCATAGCTGCTTGATGCGCCGTTTTTTTTTACCTGCCGTTCTCCAATTATCAAATTGACACCCGCTGCGTCTTGTCTTATAAAATTTTGATAAAGGTCATTTTTTACAGCGTGAGGATATATGCTTCTGGAGCAGGAAAGGCAGCTGATAGTTGCCTATGGGAAAAAGCTTATTATGAGCGGCCTTACCCGCGGGACTGGCGGAAATCTGAGTATCTGCGATCGGGAAAGCGGGTTTACCGCCATCAGCCCCAGCGGGCTTGATTATTTTGAGACAAACCCTGAAGATGTTCCGGTTGTTGATCATTCGGGCCTGGTGGTTGACGGCCGCCGCAAGCCATCGAGCGAACTGCCGTTTCATCTGGTTTTTTATCAAAGCCGTGAAGATATCAGCTCCGTTGTCCATACGCATTCCGTTTATGCCACGACGCTTGCCTGCCTCGGCCTTGAGCTGCCTGCTGTGCATTATCTGATCGGCTTTGCCGGCAGCAGCGTGCGCTGCGCGCCCTATGCGACATATGGCACCGATGCCCTTGCCCGCAGCGCCTTCGATTATATGGAGGGCCGCAAAGCCGTGCTGCTTGCCAATCACGGCCTTATTGCCGGCGGGGCAACCATACAGCAAGCTTTTCAAATTGCGGAAGCAGTTGAATTTTGCGCCGAAATATACTGCCGCTGCCGTGCCATGGGGCAGCCGCTGGTGTTGAGTTCAGCGGAGATGGCTGTGGTTATGGATAAATTTACAACCTACGGTAAACAATAATTCTGCT
>JAFGCP010000256.1 GCA_016932595.1 Deltaproteobacteria bacterium | reverse complement strand
CATCACCACGAAGCGGTCCGACAGCTGGTTGAGCTCGGTCATGACCTTGAGCTGGTGCTTGTTGGGCTCGCGCAGAATGGTGTGCAGGGTTGTGACAACCGGCATGCGAAGGTCCCGCAGGAGGGCGAGAATATGGCTGCCTGCGGTTCCGCCGAAAATGCCGTATTCATGCTGCAGGCATACCAGGTCAACATCATTGATATTCAAGAATTCAGCAACGTGGCGGTATGAGGATATATCCTGCTCGGCAAGCTCGAAGCGCACGCGGGAGGGGTATTTGTAGGAGCTGCCCGTATCGGTCACAGGAATGGCAAAGCAACTACTGTCGCCATAGCGCGCCGCGATACCTTCGCACAGATCAGCAGTGAACGTGGCAATGCCGCACTGACGCGGAATATAATTGCCGATCACGCCGATGCGCTCAATCTGCGCCCTGCCCTGAACGGTTGAGCCTTCCATGAGAGCATGCCCCCTGGCTGTAAGGAAGTACGTGCATCAAGGTCCGGAAAAATGCTTTGCTTTAAAAAAAATTGCCGGCATGTGCGTACACTGTATTAAGGTAGGGAAAAATCTCCTCTTGTCAAGGCTCAAGATTATAGCAAGAAGATAATACAGGCCTTTACACGGTAATGTAAAAACAGCTGGCGCAGGTGAGCAGTGCGGGCGAAAATATGTTGAAAAATAATAGGGCCGTACTATAGTCGGGGTGAAGCCCCGCCGGTCGCAGGCGGGAATAACCCCAGGCAGACAAAGGAGCGCTCCATGAAAACAAGGTCAGAAAAAACACAGGCCGCCATCCGCCGCGAGATCATAGAATTTTTAAACGCCACGTCAGGCAGCGTCGACCAGAGCCCGGGACCCTCAAGCTGCGGCATCCGCCACCGCAATGCGCTGGTGCTGGCCACCTGCGCCGGCAGCCGGGCCAGGGCAACTGTGCTTGAATTCTTCAATGAGGGCATGACACTCTATGTTTTCGGCGAACCGGGCGGCAAGATCGCCAATATCAAGCGCAACCCGCAGGTATCGGCCGTGGTGTATGAGCAGCCCCTTGACCATGGCGCCCTGCAGAAAAGCCTGCAGCTGTTCGGCAGGGCAGAGCTCATTACCGCGCGCGGCAATCCCCGGCTGTTCTGGTCGAAAATCCGCAAGTGGCATATGGAGGCTGTGGGCAGAAAGATCATGAGCCCGCTGTTTCAGAAAAAAAATCTATCCGGCGCCGAGGCGGAGCGGTTTGTAAAAAGGGGCCTTGAGTCACTCTCAGTTATCAAAATCATACCCGAGCACGTGATTCTCAAGCAGTGGAACCCCGATTTTTCCATGCAGCGCTATGAGTGGAAAATAAAGGCCTCCTGAGCGCGGGCGCTATCAGAAAAACGCTTTAGCTTCCGAACCGTGCCGCTACAGCCTTGATGGCATCAATGGCAGAGCTGGTTATGCCGCCGCTATAGCCTGACCCTTCGCCTATGGGGTACAGGTTTTTCACAGCCACGGATTCATATGTTTCGCTTCGAATAACCCGTACCGGGCAGGAGGTTCTTGTTTCAGCACCCAGAACTATCCCGTCTTCTGAAACAAACAGCGGGCACTCTTCTTTCCATGCAGTAAATGCCTGTACCAGCGCCCCGCAGACAAAACCAGGCAGTACTTCATGCAGGTCAACGGACACGACCCCCATTTTATAGGAGTTGGCGTTTAAATTTTTTGAAACCCTCCCGCATAAAAAATCCGACAGATTCTGCGCTGGCGCTCTCCAGCCCCCTCCTGCTGCAGCAAAAGCTTTTCGCTCTATACCCCTTTGAAACTCAAAGCCTGCCAGCGGGCCGGCCATGGCATAATCACCGGTATGGCAGGTCACCACAATGGCGGAATTCGAGAATGCCGAGGCCCTTCCCGCATAGCTCATGCCGTTGACAACCAGCAGGCCGTTTTCAGATGAAGCATTGATCACCTCGCCTCCGGGGCACATGCAGAATGAATACACGCCCCGCCGCGCAGCCCGATCGGTATGGGTGAAGGAGTACGCGGCAGCCCCCAGGCCGGGAAAGCCTCTGTACTTAGCGCCGTAGCGCAAAAGGTTAATCTTTTCAGCGGGATGCTCAACCCGCAGCCCGACCGATATCTGCTTCTGTTCAAGGGCGATGCCTTTTTTGTGCAGCAGCTCGAACGTGTCCCGGCTGGAATTTCCAATCGCCAGGTAGAGGCTTGAGCAGAGATATTGCTTCTCCCCGTTTATTACCACACCCCGGACTTCGCCCTCTGAGATAAGCACATCCGTCATTTTTGAGCTGTACCGTATCTCGCCGCCCCGCTCAAGGATATGGCGTCGCATATTGGCAACGATACGGCACAGCACGTCAGTTCCCACATGGGGCTTGCGGATATAGCCTATTTCTTCAGGAGCGCCGAATGCGATAAACGTGTCAAGCACCCTGTTTGCAAAGCCGGAATTATTGACGCGGGAAAACAGCTTGCCGTCGGAGTAGGCCCCGGCCCCGCCTTCCCCGAACTGGATATTTGATTCAGCGTCAAGCTTCCGCTCAGCCAAAAATCTCTGAACATCAACAGTTCGTTCCTCTATTTTTTTACCCCGCTCGAATATGAGGGGTTGTATGCCGCGATCAATAAGCTCAAGGGCGGCGAACATGCCGGCAGGGCCGAACCCTATTATGACCGGCCGCTGCCTGCTGCTTGTTGATTTTCTGTCCGGCGCTTTTGTTTCAGAGTAGTGAGGGAGGTTGTCCTTATTGCCGTAGCTGTCGGGGATACGCACCACCAGTGACAGGTCATAGTAGAACTGCTCTGCGGCGCTCGCATCAAGGGCCTTGTTCAGGATCTTGACGATTGCGATATCATGTTCGCTGAGGTTCAGCCTGCGGGCAGCGGCCTTCAGATATTCATCCCGCCCGTCTTTCTCAACGGGTATCCGCAGTGTGCTGAGTAGTAAATCCAAAAAAGCCCCATCTCTTGCGCTGAACACGCCTTTTTTTTACTTCGCAAACACCTGCACAGCTCCGTAAAAGAGAACCGCAAGGGTAACGGCCTCGGCAGCCATCGAGCAGACATGCTTATGCAGGATATGCAGCGGCACCGTTGCGATAAAAAGCAGGCAGAAAAGCGAGGTCCATACGGCCATACCGGAGCGCAATCCGTCAATGCCGGCAAGGATGGCAATAACAAGAGAGCCGGCCAGAATGATCCTCCGTATCAGGAAGGCGCGCTTTGTGAACGGGTCATCGCGGTCCAGCCGGTACGTGGCAACACCTTCTTCTGTTGCCGGAGTATACTTCGTGAACAGAAACAGCGCGCCGGTTCCAAGGCTGAAAACCGCAAGCCCGGGATAGAGTGCCGCCAGGGCCGAACACAGCGGCGCGTTCGGAGTTTCAGCCAGTATGAACGCCGCGCTCAGGGGCGTGAAGATAATGCCGAAATTAAGCAGGCTGAACCGCGCCTTGGTGAACAGCAGCAGGCGCGCCTGACATGTGATGAAACCCCCGGTGTAGGAGCCGAGAAAGTCAATGAATGTGCCCAGGGTGACAAGGGCCAGCGCCATAACCCCCGCCTGCCGCACTTTTAGTTCGAGATAAAATGCTGCAAGGGCAAGGGCCCCTGTTGCCGCCGTTATTATCAGGGCGCAGAGCTTTCTGAATCCTTCCATGGCCGATGGAGTGTCCTGTTTGATATCAACTGTTATTATGATTGTTTGCCGCTTATCTGAGCATCTTTGCAGAATAAGTCCGGAATCGCTGACATGTCAAGGCAATTGTCTTTTCATCTTGAGAGAGTTTGTACACTGTGTCAGCACTGTTTCATCCCCGTTCCTGAATCAGTGGCTTT
>JAFGCP010000255.1 GCA_016932595.1 Deltaproteobacteria bacterium | reverse complement strand
GTACCGGTCATCGAGGCCTGCATGCGCTGCAACCGGACCGGCATGTGGGAAGACTTCTACTGCCCGGCCTGCATGGGAAAAGGGCGCGTAGAGGCACAGCGCGAGTTCAGCCTGAGCATACCGCCCCATGTGCACCATGGCACGGAAATCAGGCTCCCCCTTGATGATATCGGGCTGCCGCATGTCTCTCTGCACATAACGGTCCTCATTGAGCCCTATCTCGGACCGGGTTGGTGAGCCCGGGTCCTTGCTGCTGCCGAACAGAGCACATGGCGCTGATATCCTGACTGCAGCATGCGCCGCTCAGCAGGCGGCCCTCTGCTGCCTGCAACAGATAGTGTGTAACTTAAAAGTCCATTTAACAGAAGGAGACAGGAATTCATGACGACACGGAAATTTGAAACTGAAGTCAACCAGCTGCTGCACCTTATCATTCACTCGCTGTATTCTCACAAAGAAATATTTATCCGCGAGCTTGTATCAAATGCATCCGATGCTCTCGACAAGCTCAAATATTTGACCCTCACTGATGAGGCCTTTAAAAGCCTGCCGTTTGATCCACGCATCGACATATCCTTCGACAAAGATAAAAAAACCCTGTCCATAGCCGATACGGGCATCGGCATGAACGAGGCGGACCTGATGGAACAGCTCGGCACTATTGCCAAATCAGGCACCCGTAATTTCGTGGCCCAGATGACCGGCGACGCAAAAAAGGATTCAAACCTGATCGGCCAGTTCGGCGTGGGCTTCTACTCCTGCTTCATGGTGGCGGACCGTGTCGATGTCGTGACGCGCAGGGCTGGCGAAGATACAGCCTGGCAGTGGTCAAGCGACGGCAAGGGAGAATATGAAATCTCCGGGGCGCAGCGCGATACGGCCGGCACCACCGTGACCCTGCATCTCAATGATAACGGCATCGAATATGCCAACCGCTGGCAGATCGAGTCAATCATTAAAAAATATTCAAACCATATCCCCTTCCCCATTCACCTGCACTTTGAAGATGTGCGCTATGAAGGCAAGGACAAGGACCGCAAGGAAATAAAAGAGCAGAAGGTCGAAAAAATAAACGAGGCATCGGCCCTCTGGAAGTGCTCGAAGCAGGAGCTCAAGGACGAGGATTACAAAGAATTCTACAAAAGCATCGGGCATGACACCGAAGACCCGCTGCTCTGGGTGCACACCAAAGCCGAAGGCACCATGGAGTATGCCACGCTTTTTTATGTGCCGAAAAAGGCGCCCCTCAACCTGTACTATTCCGACTTCAAGCCGGGCGTGAAGCTCTACGTGAAGCGCGTCTTCATTACCGATGACGACCATGACCTGCTGCCCCGCTATCTGCGCTTTGTGCGCGGGGTCATTGACTCCGAAGACCTGCCCCTGAACGTCAGCCGGGAAATTCTGCAGCAGAACCGGGTGCTGGCAAAAATCAAATCATCGTCCGTAAAAAAACTGCTCGACGAGTTCAAATCGCTTGCCGCTGACGCGGAAAAATACGCGGCATTTTATAAGGAGTTCGGCCGCCTTCTCAAGGAGGGCCTGTATCAGGACTATGAAAACCGCGAAGACCTGCTTGAGCTGGTGCGCTTCAAATCAACCGGCGCCGAAGGGTTTGCAAGCCTTGCGAACTACAAGGACCGCATGCAGGCTGACCAGAAGGCCATTTATTATGTCACCGGCGAAAAGGAAGAGACGCTGCGCGAGTCGCCCCTTCTGGAAATGTACCGGAAGAAAAATATCGAGGTTCTCATCATGGACGACCCCGTTGACGAGCTGGTCATGCCGTCGGTGGGCCGCTACAAGGACATCGAGTTCAAGTCCATCAACCGCAGCGATGCTGCGGAGGAGCTCAAAACCGAGCAGGATAAGCAGGAGGAAAAAAAGGCCGAGCCGGTCATCAAGCGCATGAAAGATGTGCTTGGCAATGAGGTAAAAGAGGTGAAGGCCAGCGCGCGGCTGAGCGATTCGCCCTGCTGCATCGTTGTTGACGAAAAAGACCCCACCGTGCAGATGCAGAGCCTGCTGAAAGCCATGGGCCAGGAGGGGCCGGAGATAAAGCCGATCCTGGAAATAAACCCCACGCATGAGATTATCAAAAAGCTTGAATCCGTGCAGGATGACCGCCTGTTTGAAGACGCCACGCGGCTGCTCTATGAGCAGGCCCTGCTGATCGAAGGCGCGCCGGTCAAAAAGCCCGTCGATTTCGTGCGCCGCCTCAACAGCATGCTGGGCAGGGCGCTGTAAATAAGCTTCTCTAGAGCACATTAAGGTTGTGAAGACAGGGGGAGCCGTTTTAATTATTTTGCAGCAGCGTCACAATCCCGTTCGTGGTGAGCTTGTCGAACCATGAGCGGGATTGGGTTTTCCGTTCAACCCTTCGACAGGCTCAGGGCGAACGGGTTGATGTTAGTTGAAGTCGCAGCAAAGGCCACCTCAAACTTAAATTGCTCAAACAAAAAAGGCGGACAACGCTTTCGCGATGTCCGCCTTTTTTGTTTGAGTGCATTTTTACTTTCGCCTCAATCAAAAAGCACATAAAAAGTTGGGCTATGCTTCGTTCTCGTCATGCCGGCAAAAGCCGGCATCCAGGGTTTTAAAAATCAGAGTTTTTTCTGAGCCCCGATTTTCATCGGGGCGACGAATTTTTTTAAATTTGATCAATACTGCGAATACACCTATCGCCGGCAAATCATTCTTCAGCTCTTGCCTGCTGCCAATCCTGTAAAGCCTCCAGTATGAGCGGATCTTCATCAGGCGCAATCGTGAGAAAATCAAGCATGAATCGGTCATCCGCCACAAAGCCTATAACCGGCAGGGTTCTCTGCTCAAACCAGGCTGCCACGGCATTGGGGTCCTTCACATTAAAAGCCAGGCCGAGGCTTGGCAGGCTGTGGCCGGGCAGCGCACCCCCGCCCATCCGGCCGCTTGTCTCAATGATGCGGCATACTCCGGCCGGCAGCGCTGCTTTTTTAAGGAGCGATTCGATACGTTTCTTCAACATGGCCCGGCTCTGCAGTGCGAGCTTCACATAGGGCATCATGTCGAACTGCTTCTGTTCATAAAGCTTCAGCACCTCCTGCAGCAAGGCAAAATGAAATTTATCCGGTCGCAGTGCCCGCATGAGCGGATGCCGCTCAAGCCGCTGTATCAGGGCGCTCGGCCCGGCGATGATGCCGGCCTGGCAGGCGCCGAGCAGCTTGTCGCCTGAAAAGCATATCAGGTCGGCCCCGCTGCGCAGAGACTGCGCTGCATGCGGTTCAGCATCCAAAATCCCGGGGCCCTCTTCCATCAGATTTCCGCTCCCGAGATCATGCACCAGCAGCACGGATTCATTTTTCAACGCAGCAAGCTCGGCGAGATTGGGCTGCTGAACAAAGCCCGCCTGGTAGAAGTTAGACTGGTGAATCTTCAGCAGCATGGCCGTTTTGTCGCGTATGGCCGCACGATAATCATCAAGCGTGGTAATATTGGTTGTGCCGACCTCAACCAGGCGCGCACCGCTCTGCTTTAAAATATCGGGAATCCTGAAGCCGCCGCCGATCTGCACAAGCTCGCCGCGCGATACGATCACCTCGCGCCCTTTGGCGAAGGCAAACAGAATGAGCATAATTGCAGCGGCATTGTTATTGACAACAAGGGCGTCTTCAGCCTGCACGAGCCGGGCCAGTGCGGCCCGCACATAGCGGCCCCGGCCGCCGCGGCCTGCCGTGTTTAAATCATATTCAAGATTGGTGTAGCCCGTTACCGTCCTTACTACCTTTTCAAGCAGGGCTGCATCCCACGGCGCCCGCCCGAAATTCGTATGCAGCAAAATGCCCGTTGCATTGATGACGCGCTGGAGCATGGACTTGCTCGCCTGCGCCATGCCGCGGAAGAGCAGCCTTTCGACAAGGGCTGCTATATCATGGGGCTTGCCGTCGATGATCGTCTGCCGGATATCCGCCACAACGCGCTGCGCGACCTGCTTTGCCAAAGCGCTGCCATGGGCTTCGGCAAACCGGCGCATCTCTGCTGTCTCAAGCAGCTTGTTGATGCTTGGCAGCAGGCGCAAACTTTCATTGGGGGCTGTGTTTTTTTTGGGTGAAGGCATACAAAGCTCAGTTCGGGCTTTTTTCAGGTTATGGTTATGAACGAAGTATCGCTTTTCATAAGAAAAGTTAGAACGGTAGGCCGGACAAAGAACCTGATTTCCACTCCATGCTTACGATAGCGCCGGACACGCTGCGCTTTGTCCGGCCTACATTAAAACGGTTGCCTCCAGGTTCGTGTCCGGCATTTTGCCCCTTTGTTTGTGTGGTGCTGTACTAAGTTCGCAGGGTGCGCCGGGCGCACCATCTTTTTCGGTGCGCGCAGCGCACCCTACTGGGGTCGATGCACGCGTCCGAAAAAAATGGCGGAAACGTATGGGAATCGAACCCACCCAGGACGCTTGCACGCCCCGCAACGGTTTTGAAGACCGCGGAGCCCACCAGGACTCATCCGCTTCCAGCAATATATTTTCTCCTATCTTTTTAACATGTCTATAAATATATTGCCAGCCTCAAAAAAATCAAGCGTGCCAAACCTGAGGGGAATCATTCCTCGAAACGATCGGTTCTTCAATATTAATCATCCCCGTCGGATTACATTATCTCGCAAGAGTGCGTCCATGCTGGGCGCACCACAAAAAAAAGCATGCCCTGGGTGGACATGCCTTATATGACACTATCTGTCAAAGATTGACTGCCTTTACCCCTCGCAGACCTTGTAGCCACGGTGCACTTCAGTGTCTGCACGATGAGCAGTAAGATCAGCTGCCACGGCGTCGATTTTTTTAGTCAAGTTATCTTCAACACCATCAATCCTTTTTTCCAGACCCTTTATAGCAAAAGAATTCATATCAATTTTCTCATTAAGCTCCTGCCGTGTCTCCTGAAGTTCATGCCGAAGGGCATCGTGGCCTTCAAGCACAAGATCAAACTTGCTCTTTATATCCTCAAGAAGCACCTCAAGATGTTCTTTTTTCATACAGAAAACCTGACGGAAAAAAATATAAAGGGCGCCGCACAGCATGAACATTTATTTTTCATCATATAGTAATTTCCCTGACTTTCGCAAGAAGAAATATTGTCTCCAAAAGCAGCAATAAACACCGGCTTTTTTACCCTTTAAGCAGGGCGAGCAGCCGTTCGCCACTACGGGTTACCTATTATTTCATACATCCGGCACACCCCCTGCATACTACAGCGTGCAAACCGCTTCACATACCGGCTGGCCATCGCCTCCGCAACCGGGGTCTGCGTCGCACACATCCCCTGTGCCGTCGCTGTCTGCGTCCATCTGAAACCTGTTGCACAGGGCCGGGCAGTTATAAATAACATCGATATAGTGCCCGAATGAAAACCCTTAACGGTACAGGTGTTGGGTTCGCCGCAGCAGCTGATTCACACAACCCACAAAATAACAACCCCCCCGGCCTATGCGGCATAGCAGCTACATATCGCCGATATGCAGGATCCACCGGTAGGTGCCGCTGCCGGCAGCACCAATATAGGGCTGCACGAAAACAGCGCCATCCTCAAGCGGAAAGCTGATTTTCTGGTCAATCGTCACGGTAGGCAGGGGCACTTCCAGCGGATCACTATCTGGGCAGATTACAGTAAAGGAGGCTGGGCTGTACCAGGTTTCCGTGGTATTAAAAAATATCTTCCCAAAAAACTCACTGCCCTTTAAGGACACATCGTTGGAGCCTGAGCCGCTGATCGTGCACTCGCCTGCTGTGCCGGATATGGCAACCGCAGCCTTTCCCGAACCGCTGTACATGGAGCTCTGCGGGGTCAGGGCGGCATCGCTGCTCAGGAAACCGATATTCCCCGTTACCCTGACCGTCTGCTCAAAGCCGCCATAGCTATTGGTGAGGTTGTGGTCATACTCGATCCAGCCGGAGGGTATTGACGGCTTGCACCCGACGGCAAGGATCAGGGATAGACACAGCGACATAAAAAAAATACTTTTTACTGCAGAATTCATGGCTTCCCCCTTCCCGATAATCAAACCCAGTATTTGTTTATGTTAAATCAACACACTTTTGAATGTTCTTCCTGTAAATATACAATGAAGGCTCATGGGTTTCAAGGCAAATGCCTTGGCAGCAAAGCTCCGGGGGGCTGAAAGAAAAAGCTGCCATATGCAGGCAGCAACCGCACATACGGCAAAGGCCCGTAATCAATGACGATTACGGGCCTTTGTATAAACATGGTGCCGAAGGAGGGACTCGAACCCTCACGGATCTCTCCGCCACCCCCTCAAGATGGTGTGTCTACCAATTCCACCACTTCGGCACGGATAGTTTATTGTTTACATGAACAAAACTTATTTCCCGGCAGGGGGCGTTGCCGGGGGCAGTTGGTCGCCGGGCGCCTGAGCAGGCGCGCTTTGAGCCGGCTGTTCCGTCGTTTTAACATTCTTCACCAGAGAGCCTGCCGAAGGATTGGCCGTTATATAGGCCAGCGAAAGCGAGGTAACCATAAAGATGACCGCCGCAGCCGTGGTGATTTTTCCCAAAAGAGGCGCAGGGCCTGCGCCGCCAAACAGCGTTTGGGTTGCGCCGCCGAAGGCCGCGCCCATATCCGCTCCCTTGCCTGTCTGCAGAAGCACGATCAGGATCAACGAAATCGATGCGACAACATGCACAAGAATCAATAATGCATACATACCGTGGTATCCTTACTGGCTATAAAAAAACAACTATCGACATTCGATAAGTTAGTAATATTACCGCACTTTAAAAAAAATGGCAATGCTTATTTTTATGCAATCAGCACATTACTTATTGAATTTTACAATCCGGGCAAACGAATCAGCTTTCAGGCTTGCCCCGCCCACAAGGGCGCCGTCAATATCCTCCTGGCCCATAAGTTCATCGACATTGTCGGCCTTGACGCTGCCGCCATAGAGAATGCGCATGCCCACGGCCACCTGCGTGCCGGCAAGGGCTGCAATCAAAGACCGGATGGACTTATGCACCTCTTCGGCCTGGGCAGGCGTTGCCGTTTTGCCCGTACCGATCGCCCAGACCGGCTCATAGGCGATAATGATTTTTGCGATATCATCAGCAGGCAGGTCCGCAAGGCCGCCCTTGATCTGTTTGGCGACAACCTGCATGGTTTTACCTGACTCGCGCTCCTCAAGAAGCTCGCCGACGCACATAATGGGGATAAGCCCCGCCTTCAGCGCGGCCTTCACCTTCCTGTTGACCGTTTCATCGGTTTCGCCGAAATACTGCCGCCGCTCGGAATGGCCGATAATGGCATACGCGCATCCGGCTTCTTTCAGCAGGCAGGGTGCCACCTCGCCGGTGAAAGCGCCGCTCTCTTCCCAGTAGACATCCTGGGACGAAACGGCAATAGTGGATCCTTTGAGCTCGCCTGCAACAGCATGAATGGCCGTAAAAACCGGCGCCACGACGATCTCAACGCCCTGAGCGTCTGCCACCAGCGCCTTCAGATCGCGCACCAGCGCAAGGGATTCAGCCACGGTATTGAACAGTTTCCAGTTGCCGGCAATGACCGGTGTTCTCATATCAGCACTCCTTTTCACAAAAGGTTATCTGCGAGTCAGCTACCTCCGGCAGAGCCGGAGGCTTGCCGTTTGCTGGCCCCTCAAAGGGGCCTATTCGCAAACGGTGAAAAACAAGATC
>JAFGCP010000031.1 GCA_016932595.1 Deltaproteobacteria bacterium | reverse complement strand
GGAACCGGCAGAGCGAGTCCATGACATCGTAGTTGCAGCAGGAGCGCTCATATACGAAGGGGGGGGCGCTGGTTTTTCCGCAAAACACGCCCAACTGCACCTGCACCACAGCGATTTAACGCAAGAAAACAATTCAAGAAGGGTTTGATGTACAAGGCGCCCCGGCAACTCACTGAAAAATCATAGATTAAGGCGAACAGAGGTTTCAAATGGTGTGGGGATGTTGACGAGAGGAAAGGCCGCATGTACACAGAAGCGGCTTGAGGCGGGGAATGAAAATAAATCATGTGGCGAAGGTAAAACAGGTAAAGGGCTGATATCCTGCTTAAAATGCGACTGGCAGTATTTCTTTTTCAGTTCAGAAGCCGGGGACACGCTGCATCTGAGTTGCAGCGTGTCCCGGGCAAAAGCATTGGCGGCCGGGCAATCGAACAAAAAATTAATTGCCACGATGAAAAAAACAATATGAAACATTTTATGTTTTGGCATCATAACCGCACGCAGTAATTATATTCGATGTATAAATTTTTATAGTTTGGCTCCCTCTGATTTCAACGCTTTTTTGCAAGGACTGAATCAAGAGACTGGTACAAGGCCTCTATGACATGTTTTTGATATTTCCCGACGGGAACGCCGTTGTAGATGACCCGCGTTTTGCCCTGCTGAAATTCCCGCGTGTAGGGAATTGACCAGTCGGGATAATCGATCTGTTCATAGACATCATAGCCTGTAAATCCATGGTAATTTTTCAATGCGTGATGAAAAAGCGTATCTGAATTCTCAGCTATAAACTCAATGGGCAATCCGATGACATAGTCATACTCGTCCTTTATAGCCTCTACATACGCCCTGTTTGTAGAAAGATATTTTTCTTTCGGATCCCAGACCGGGTCGGAAAATTCATCCTGACACACCACAACTTTTGTTCTGCCGAATGAATACGACTTCAAAAGTTCATTCACATCTTTAACTAGCTTATCGCGGTATTCCGGGGCCAGCTGAAGCCATGCTTCCCAGCTGAAGAAATCCCAGGGCATGCCATGCACGGTCACCGCAACGGTAATGCTTGAGCCCTGCGGGAGGGTATCAAGCCTGTCTTTAAGCATATCCACAAATGCCTGACGCATGGGCTGAAATTGGCCCATTGGGGGTGCCATGATGACTTTGACCTTTTTACCCGGATGCCAGGCTTTCCACTCATCGATATATTCCATACTGTGCCGGAAGCTTGAGTTAAACTCTTCAAAATGAGAGTAGATCGGCATCGGGGCAGCCAGAACGATTGTTTCACAGCCTGCATTGAGCAATTCAAAAAGCTTTTCCTTCATCTTATAGTAATTAAGACTGCTTTCTGCGCGAACCTCGATATTGGCATATTTTGAACGTATCTTTTCCGTTGCGCCATTAATAACTTCAAATGTTCCCTGCCAATGGGGAAGCTTTTTCTGTTTTATACCATGCGTGTAGTACCACAGGTTGGCCTTGTTCATTGTTTTACCGCTCAGTGAGGGCAGTCCGGCTTTGTGTCCGGTGTACAAAAAATAGCCGTGGTCAAGATAAATCCTCTTGGAAGGCGGCTGCCACTCAACCTCGCCTTTCTTGTATTTTTCAATAAACGGCTCTCCGTCAATGTCGCAGTCATTGCCGTATTGATCAACCAGCCGTGTTGGCTTAAATTCATGGTGCTCATGGTATTTGACTGCATCAAGCAAGGCAACACCCTTATCCATCCTGGAGAACAGCCGAAACGGCCACGGGATGATGGCATTAAAAATCTTCAATGTAATATTGTAGAAAAACGGGTATTCCATTTTCTCCGGCATAATCAAGCCTGTTATGAATACCCCGACTTTCCCTTCCGGTACAGTATCCTGCACTTTATAGTATTGCGTGTAATAGTCGGGCTCCAGGGGCCTGTTTTTGTATTTCGCAAGAACCGTATAAAAAACCGATACGGTAATAATTAATATCACAATGGACAGTAGAGTTTTCATGCATGCTCCCTTCATTTTATATACACCTCCCCGCAGCAAGCTGCGGGTATCTCGGGATTATCATTTATCTTTAATTTCGATGCGACGGCACCTGCCCGGCTAAATTTTTTTTACAAGCATGAGACAACCAGTGTAACAGTGGCGTTGAATCAGAGCAGTGACCGGAAGGCTGAAGGAGCAAAAAACATACTGTTGCTCTGCAAATCTTCAGCGGGGGCACAGCCCTGTCACTGTTTTATTGCAAACGATGAATTAGAAAAAATCGATCTCACGGGCGGCCCGGGAGATCATTACAGGTTCATAGATTAAGTCGCATCGAGGCTTTAAATAGTGAAGTGTCGTTGACAGGAGGAAGTGCAGGCCGGAAACAATGGCGGATTGAGATGGGTGCTGAAGATACAGTATGTGCCGAATCTAAAATCCGTGAATGATCGATATACTGCTTACAGCGTGTCTGGCAATATTGTTTTTTCAGCTCAACGCGTGAGAATACGCAGCAGCTTTTTTGCAGCGTATTCTCAACAAGCGCATGTGCGCTCGGGCAGCAAAATAATACATTTATTGCCCCAATAAAAAGCACGACATGAAATATTTTATGCCTTGGTATCATAAAGATTCCTGCTTTACAAAAAATCATCGGAATCAGGGAGATCCAGAACCGCGGTCCAATACTTCTGGCCAAAACCAGATACAATTATATTTTAAAGTTTCTTGAGAAGATCCAGCGCAGCCCGCATGGTTTCCTGCTGCTGCTGCGCGCGGGAAACAGTTGCCGGATTGTCTTTGGGATAACGCTGCTTTTTTTTCTTTAGGAAACAAAACTGCGAATGATTGCCGCCCTGAATCTCAGAGAACTGCGTGTCTACCGGAAGGTGTTGTTTTGATTCTTCGATATCACTCAATTTTGTAAGGCCGTCACTGGTCCCAAAAATCGATAAAGCCTTCAGATTCATATTATCAACCCTGAACCGGGATGACGGATATGATGCCAGCAAAATTAAGCCGAATATTTTCGCAGGGCTTGATCTGACATACCGGCATGCCATCACGCCGCCCAGAGAGTGCCCGCCAAGGGCCCATTTTTCAATTTCTGGAAATTGTTTTAGAACAGCCGCGGCCCTCTTATACCCAAACACGGCAAGGTCAAGGGGCATAGCTACGGTAATGGCAAGATAGCCTTCCGCGGCAAGGGCCTGCATCAAGGGAGCATATGCCCGTGCATCTATGAGCCCGCCGGGATACAGAATAAGCCCCTTGCCCTGCTGGGCCTTGGATCGATCCGGCAAAAAGACATAGCTGGCCCCGCCCCATCCCAAATCGATTTTCTGTACACTTTGGCTCTTTGCTATACCGTCCAGCGCCTCGGGCGCCGGCTTGAAAGAAAACGGCTTTGCCCAAACCATAAAGCCCGCCAGCAACAGTACAATACACCCGTACACCAGTAGCATTGTGTGTTTCCCTCGCACTTACTGCTTTATCTACAGCTGAGTCTGTTTTTGCGGTCGCTTAATATGCCTGCTGAAGATACGAAATAGTAAACATGCTTTTATCGACCTTTTCCGTGCCGACCTCAAAAATTTCCTGCAGCGGAAGCGATGCATGCGTGCGCTGAAAATCCAGGAGCAAAACCCCGACAATCATGTTTTTCATTTCACCCTTCTTTGTTTTAAAGTCCGCATGGAGATATTCAAAGCACTTCCAGGGCCGTTTCAGCTCGTCATACAGTTCGGTCCAGAGCACTAAATAGGTCTCGGGATCAACATACCAAACCCGCTTCGAATAAATGTAATTCGGGTCTTTGCTCTTTACTTCAACCACATAGGTCGATACCCGCTCGCGCGTCACATTGTTCGGGATCGCCTGCCCCTGCGCGCGCTGAAAATTTTTGGTATCTGTGTGCCGTGATGCCAGCATGTCTTTTTTTCCGATCAGCTGATAGGTGTTTCGCTGGATATGGCCGTCCCAGCCGTACTCGTCGTCATAAATCATATCAGTGCCGTCAATGGTATCGGTGCGCTGGCCGACATTTATGCGCCTGACTCTGCGGAAGGGCGCATACCACATGTATCCGTCATCCTCCTTGTTTTTATCAATGTAGCGCAGGTTAAAAAAGCGTGAGTTCTGGCTTTCGGGGGGATCATACAAGTGGAGAAACAGTCCGCGGTGAATGCCTTTTTCGTTTTTCTCATATGCGGGCATCGGCTCAACATCGGTGCGGTGAATCCAGTACAGCTCCCACTGGTCCTGATGCGTGGTCCGCTCTATTGCGACGCCGGGCGAAACAACCGGGCCCTTCCGGGCATAGTGGTTGGCATCGCCATGGGTATTGAAATCATAGTTCCAGGCGATCTCAAGCCCGTTTTTTGGATTGGGGAACGGCACGCCCGCAATTTCGGCATAGTTTACGATATCCCCATCGGCATTCACTTTGACCATCGGGGCATATTTCTTTGTTGCCGCAATCACTCCTTTCGTTTCTATCACCTGCTGATAGGGGGTGATGGAAAAAAACAGGCCGTCCTTTTCAGGGGCGCCCCATTTTTTAGGATCCTTGTACAGCTGAACCATCTGCTCGGGAAGAAACTGGGCAACCTGATCAATATTGCTTTTATCAATCTTCTTGCCGGCCCATGTTTTTTCCCACTCCTGAACTTTAGCAAGCTCTTCAGCCGTATATGCTGCAACAGGGTACTGCACCTGCATATCCTCGGCCTGAGCTGAGCCGCACAGCAGACACATCATGCCGGCTGCCGCTATGGATGCTACTGATTTTTTTACCAGTTGTGCTGACATACAGCCTCCTTATTTTTTATGATTAGTACAGATTAAAATTCATAGCGAATTCTGAACAGTATGCTGTCCTTGTCATGCAGCCCCATATTGCCGCTTGCCGACGACCCGTATATGGGCAGCGCAACCTCCCAGCGCCAGTGACGGCCTGGTGCATAGGACAATATCGGGCAAAGGAAATACTTTCCGATCGGATTATAGCTTCCGGTAAACATGGCCATGACCTGCGAGTTGAACAGCTGCTGTGAAATGCTCCAGACGAACTCGGTGGCATGGCTGTCGCCGGGCCGGTGCCCCCTGCCGCTTTCATAAATGATAATATCGTGGAAGTCACCCAGCACTTTTTCATAGAACATGCTCAGGCTTATGCTCATTTTTTTGTCATCGGCAAGATTATGGGTAAACCAGGGAATCGTAAACCGGTCGGAATACACAAGGCCGCCGCCGACCGTGTCGCGCTCACACTCAGCATATATCTTGCTGGACTCATTATTGGTGCCCTTATTGAAATGATTGCCCATCTCGTAAAACCATTCAAAGCGCCATTCAGAGCCGTGCAGGCTCTCGATAATCGTCTGTGCTGTTCCTCCAAGCACCTCATAGCGCTTGTAATTAAAAACCTTATAGCCCGGGAACCTGGGGTCTATTTCGGATCCGGTCAGTATCGATTTAATGCCTGAAAAGACATAGGTGTTGGCAAATTTACTGAAGTTATCGTTGGCGGTTGGTGAATCGCTGCGGGTATTGAAATAGAATGCAGACCAGTCTATATCCCAGGTATAGCCCCTGATTTTAAAGCCGACCTCGGTATTTCTCAAAGCCCATCCCGGCGCATCCCGGCGCGCCTTTTCCTGCACCCACTCATAAATCCCGAATCCCTTGCCCGGATTAAATGAAGTTGCTGCAGGGCTGGGGCCATAATGCGTTCCTTCAATAGGCACCCGCGCATACTTGAAATCGCCGGGAATCACAAGCATCTCGAACATAAGATTGCCCGGAAGGTCTGTCTGATAAAATCCCCGCAGCATCCAGAGGCCAAGCTTAATGCTTTCCCAGTCCTCCGTGCCCGGTGAGCCCTGCCGGACGTCGATCGGATTAATAACATCGGCGGTCCGTTTGATATCGGTTTCCCCCCACACGACTATCTGCTTGCCCGCCCTGAGCTCGAAGGGGCCCTTGATAAAATGAACATATGCTTCCGTTATAAAATCTTCATCGCGGGGGCGCGTATAGTCATTATAGGCAAAATCAGGGATTGCCCGCTTCAGTTGCCCGTCAATCTTCGGCGTATGCTCCCACCAGTACCGTACGCCGGCGAAAAGGTTAATGGTCATGTCCTCCGCCGCATGCAGTTTATAAAGCGATTCCAGCATGGCGCTGGTGCGGACAAAATCAAAATTTGTCTTGTGAAACTGGTCCTCTTCCTTGGGTATATCAAGGCGCAGAAAAGCCTGCTCCTTCAAATACCCGTTCACCTGCAGCTTCCCGTCCATGAGAAAAACAGTTGCCTGTGCGGCAGGCCCGGCCAGAAATAGATACACGCATCCAATAATCATACCGGCTGTTGCTAGTGTTTTTTTCATACTGCCCCCTTGCTAAAGATATACGATTTTTATTTTCTGCCGACGATAAATGCCGGCTTAAAAAGGAGGATCAGGCTCGGAACAACCAGAATCGCGCCTATCATGTTCAGGGTAAGCATAACGGCAAGCAGCAGGCCCATGAGGGCCTGAAACATCATTTTTGAAAGAAACCAGAACACAATCCCCACTATAAGAGTTGTTGCGACATAGATAACAGCCTTGCCGGTGGTGCCCATGGCTATGGTAACCGCCTCGGACAGGCTTTTTCCGGCCTTGCACTCCTCGATCATCCGGCTCGCAAGATATATCCCGTAATCTACGCCAAGGCCTATGCCGACTGCCGAAACCGGCAGTATTGCCGTGGTCAGGGGAAGGGGCGGATTATTGAGAACCATGAATGCAGCGGTGAGGAAATTGGAAAGCAAAAGCGGTGCTATCATGATGAGGCCGGCAACAAATGACCTGAACGCACCAACGCAAAATAAAAAAACTATGAACAGCGAGAGAAACAGCGTCAGCACCTGGTATTCGGTGAGCGTCTCATTAATGCCTGCCTGCACCCCGACAGCGCCTCCGGCAAGCCGGTATTTCATACCTGTACCGGCGATGGTTGATTTGTCTTTTATATATTCATGGACCCTGCCCATAACTTCGCTGATGGTCTGGGCAGTCTTGTCCCTGCATAAAATAACGATATTCGTATTTTGATCTCCCATGTCGACAAATTTATCAAAGCTTCCCGGGCCGCCCATCTGCATGGCGGAGCGGTAGAGAAACTCGGTCTGGCTGTCATCTGTCGGCAGAAATTTCCAGCGCGGGTCCTGCTCGCGCATGCCGCTGTGTATTCCCGGTATGCGCCCTTGCAGGGTTTGTACCATCACGACTTTTTTATTGGGGGTTTGTTTCATATAGCGTGAAAAATTTGCCACTTCGCGGGTTACCGCAGCGCGTGCAACGCCCTGGGCCTTGCCGGTATCAAGCACAATATAAAGAGGATTTAACAGGGGCATTGCAAAGGTTATCCTGAAGCTGTCGACATTGTAGCGATGAAAAGGCCAGAGAACCTCGGAGCCGGGGACAGCACTGCCGATGGTGATTTTATCAATATAGGTGGCGCCCCAGATGCACAGCGCAAAGGCTGCAGCAGTGACTGCGTATTTGCCGCTCCGATTCAGCCACCCGCCAGTAAGCGTAAGAGTCTTATCAAGAAGGCTGCGCTTCTGCGTCTCGGCCCTGAGCGGCATGTATGCAAGCAGCACCGGTATGAATATCAGGGCGACAATGATCGTAATAAACGACCAGAATGCACAGGAGAGAGTTATTTTCTGCAGGATTGCTATGGGCGTGATGGCAATGATAAGAATTCCGGAGGAGTCGGTGAGAATGCCCGCGAGTCCCGGTTTAAACATTTTTCGAACAACCTGTTTGCACGCTACCAGATTGTTTTCTGTCTTTCCTGCCTCTTCCTGATACCGCTTGATAACCTGCGTCGAATGCGATGCCGCCATGGCCGCAATCAGAAACGGGAATACCAGCACAAGGGGATCAAGGTTAAAATTCAGCAGGCTCAGGAAACCCAGCCCCCAGATTGCGCTAATGGCCGCTGCCACGATCGGCAGCAGCATGCCCCGCTTTGATCGAAAGAAAAAATAAAACACCGCCAGCATGGCAAGTATTGTATAGATTACAATTTTCACCACATCCCCGACATAACTGTCGATATAGCCAAGGTGCATGGGCTCGCCGGCAATAGCAATGATGTGGTTCTCATCTTCCATCTTTTTACGCAGCTCCTGCAGCTCCTTAAAACAGGTTGCATAGTTGATCTGCTCCTCGAAGAAGTCGACCATGATCAAAGCGTTCTTGCTGTCAAGGGAAACAAGCCCGGGATAGCAGGCCGGATTGCCGTAGACATCGAGCCTGAGCTTGTGCAGCTGCGCTTCGGTTTTGGGAACATCGGGCCACATGACCGGCTCTGATACGTAGCCTTTGCTGGTGAGCTGCATGTTCCTTATTTTTTTCTCTGCAATGGACAGAATTTTATACCGGTCAACAGCATGAAATTTTTTGAGCTCATCGTTAATGAATTTCACTTTACCCAGCGTGTCCGGGTTGAAGATATCTTTGTACTTTCCTCCCTTTGCAGGATCCTTTACCTGCACCATGATCAAAACCTGATTCGACCCCCCGAAAACATTTCGTATTTCATTGTGAACGTTAATATAGGGATGATTTTGGGGCAGCAGGTCGGTATAGATGGTTTTAACGCTTATTTTGCTTGCAAAATAGGCGAAGAACAGGGTTGCAAGTATAACAAAGCTGAGTACATAATGCCGCCTGTTTATAATAAAATGCACAATGCGTTCCATCCCGACCCTTTATTCTATGATGTTTTTTTCAAGGCCTGCCGGCATTTTAAAGCCCTCAAAGACATAGGAAAGCCCGGAACAAAAGCTCCATGATTCCCCTGCATCGGTAGTTTTCAAAATCGTGCCTGCTGCACCGACAATCCATCCCGCATCCCGGCTGCTGAAAACAACATCAGCCAAACGCAGCTTTGACTTAATAATTTCGTCCTCTTTAACCCAGGTCATACCACCGTCGCGGGACATAAGATAGGTGCCCTTGTTGCCGACAGCCCAGCCAAGGTTTTCCCTCACAAAAATATTAAAAATCGGCTCACCCTTCTTGGTTTTCAACAACTCCCAGCTGCCGCCGCCGTCCGTTGTACGCATAATGGTTGAGTCCATGCCGCATACCCAGCCGTGCTGCGCATCGCTGAAATGCAGGCCGAACAGCGTCGGCCGGGGATTATCGTATTCATCCTCAAGGGTTTCCCGTTTAAAAAACTCCGGCACCACAGGCTCCCAGGTCGCCCCGCTGTTTGCGGTGCGCAGGATGATGCCGCCCTCTCCGACAATCCAGCCGTTTTCACGGTCTGTAAAACAAACCCTGTTGAAAATCTTATCGCTTTCTTCGCCTTGCCTCGTCCAGGTGCTCCCTCCGTCCTTTGTATGCAGAATGGTCGAATATTCACCCACTGCCCAGCCCCATTCTTTATCTGCGAACCAAACTGCCATCAGGTGACGGTTTGTGCCTGTATTCTGGCGCTTCCAGGTAACGCCGCCGTCAGCAGTGTGCAGCATCACTCCTTTTATGCCGGCGACCCAGCCGTTCTTACCGTCTATGAACATGCTGTCGCACAGAAGGCTGTCAACCCCGGATTTCTGCTCCACCCAGGTTTCCCCGCTGTCTGCGGAGTGGTAAATGACGCCGAAATCACCTGCAATCCATACCTGCGTATCATCGGGAGCTGAAACAGAGATCACATCATCGGAGGTGACCATTTTTATAGTGGGCATTTTCATTTTTTCCTTGGCTTTGCCGCACCCCTGCATAACAATACATGCGGTGCTTATGGCGATAATTGCCGCCAAGTGTATATATCGTTTATACATACCCCGGTCCCCTTAGCATTGGTTGCCTTCCTTTTCCCGTTTCTTCAACGACCAGATACGCACCCGCCATTAATCTTCAGTAATGGTTATCGCCTCTTCAGGGCAGGCATCACGGCAGGCCAGGCACATGTGGCACATATCCTTTGCTTCCTCAATCACCTGCGCCCGCTTTTTGCCGTTATCGGTATCGACTAATGTCCAAAGCTCAAGGCCGCACATTTCAACACACTTGCCGCAGCCGCGGCATTTAACCGGATCAACAGTATGCCTGACCATAACAAAACTCCCTGTTCATAGTGCTGCCTTAACGGCATCAACCGCGTTTTTAAATTCCTGATCCTGCTCGTACAGACGGACCATGGCATCAAAAAAAGGGAAAAGCGCCATGAAATGCACCGCCGTATTGGGGTCGGTCCTGTCGCCTTTGATGATTTCACCCTTTTCCCTGATTTCCATAAGGTCGTAGCTGTTGTCGATGGCACCGCACAGGTCGAAATCTGTCATTTTCATTGCAGCATGGCAGTCGTCGCGCATGCCGAATTCAAGCGCAACGGTCCCGTCTTTTATGACGATCGTTGTTTCATCTTTATCCAGTTTCATCCCGACTTTATGATCCTTGAAGTCAGCCAGCATCTCCTGAGCAGCGGGATCTGAATTCGTAAAGCGTATGCCCTGCTGAAGCACATCGATAATGGTCATAAAAAATTCTCCCTTTTAAAAGAAAATATCGGGCAGCTGTTCGGCCATAGCAGCACCACAGGCCTTGCCTGCCGGCGCGGCAAGCGCTGATATGAAATACTCCTTCAGCGTTGTCCTGACGCACTGAATTTTCCGTTGCATCTCCGCCCTTTTTGTCACGTCCGCGGCTGCAGCAGCGGAAGTGCAATGCTCAATATAGCTTTTCAAATACTCCGTATGCGGGGCAAGCGCGGCAAGCCGCATGCCTTCCCGCTCGATCGGGATAACGGCTGCCGTATAGATGATCGAGGCGCAGGCCCGGAGTCCGTCGTGCTCTTCGGGGGCTATCCCGGGCAGGCTTGCAAATTTTTCCCACAGGGGGCCAAGGGGCTCGCAAAATTTTTTTCTGTATGGTTCATCAACCAGGCAGTCAACCGTCGGGATCAGATCGACAAAAATGCCGACGCTGGTTTTGTCTTCAGCCCAGCGGGAAAAAAATATCGGCAGTTCATACCCTTCGGCGGGAAAAATCGCGCAAAGGCCGATCTGCTTTTCATCATTGATAATTAGTTTGCCAAGAACAATTTTTTCAATCTTCTCTGCCGTAAAGGCTTGAACGGTTCCGCAGCCAGCCGGGGTTGCTATGTTTTCCGCGGCTGCACTATCCCTGCCATCGCAACTTTTTATCCCGACCGGCTGAAGCCCGGCGAGAAGCTCCTTCATTTTTTCAAAATACGGCGCCCATGTTATCTCAGCCATGTGCCCTGCCCTCCACTAAAATATGAGACTGACGAAAAGCTTCATTTTTTCCTCGCCGAAGAGCTTCTTAATCACCTCTCCGCCCGGATCAAGTTCGCGATAATATTTTTGTATTGCCCGCTTGCGCGTGAGCATCTCATTCTTGTATCCGGGATCACGAATGGGCTCTGCCTTTTTCATCATCTCAAGCCAGATACGCGCATATGCGGCTACCGCATCAAGCACCCCGTAACGCGACTCCTGCTCCTCAACCCGGCCGTCAATCGGATACGGGGAAAGACTCGCACGGGCCCATGGCCACGGGGCATACCGCCTTTGCACCAGGCACCGGCCGTCTTTCGAAAGCCCCGGAAGGCTGCGGTATGTGCGCCATACATCCGCTACTGGATCGAGATATTTTTTGCGGTATTCCGGATGAACAGCTATATCCACGACCGGCATCAGGTCAAGGGTAATGCTGAGCCGCGGCGCAGTCTCGTCGAATTCGCATGCAAAAATGGGCAAATCATAGTCATCGCTGCAGGTAAAATTGAGCGCGCAATACTTGGCCCTGTTCATGTAATGGAGCTCGCCATAGGTTATCTTGTCTATTTTATCGGAACCTTTCAGCACATGGGGCTTATAAAATCCGCTGGCAAGCGGCGTCTTGAACTCCCAGGCAGGCCGCGTATCCATTCCAATATATGTTTCCAGCGCTTCCAGCTCCAAACCCTCGAACATTTTTCGATTCACTACCAGTTCCTCTGTAAAGCGAATCATGTCCTTAAAATCAACCCGAGCCATAGGCTCTCCTCCCACATAAATTGTTAACTGGCGGTACTGCGCAGAATAAACAATCTACCGCGCCACAAGCGCTGCGATATCAATCAGCTCAAGCGGCACAAACTGCTTTTGCTTAGCGCCACTAAAATTTTCAATATGCCGCCGGCAGGCCGGGTTCATATATGGCCACCTTTTAAATGTATTCCTTAAGAATACTACGAAAAGGATGGTAGTCTTTGAAATACAACTTGTCAAGCAAAAATTTTTTTATTTTAAATAATTTTTCTTTCAGCGTTTCTGCACGATACAACTGCACGGCGGCACCTTGGGCTCCAAAACAGTCGGGTGCATAAAACATGCGAATATACAAATGAGTCTGTTCCGAGTTGCCATTGTCAGAAAAATTTCAATTCTGCCGGCCCTCATCCCGCTTATGCGCGTGGGCGCAAACCGAATTTCACTGCCTATGACGCCTTTTGCAAAGCAAGTTTTCGAACAAGAGCATTTTCCCACAATTGCGTGAGCGTACAGCATGCATGCTTTTTGTATGTACAGCCGTTAAAAGCAGCATGCCTTTTCACAAGGGGCTTTAGGGAAACAGGTTGTTGAAAAAAAACATTTTCCCACAGGCGCATAAGCATTATAAAATTTCCGTCGTTCATTTGCATCATAAGGACCTCCTGCGCTGCTAGCGGCGTGTTTGCGCATTTCAAATGGCCATGCCGTTAAATGTATTCTTTAAGAATGATACTTATAGAAGTATAGTTTCAGACGTGTTACATGTCAAGCAAAAGTTTCTGTTTATGGCGCATTCTTGAGGGTTTTCCAACATAGCAGCGCCCTATGCGCACAGGTGAGCTTTTGGTGAGAGCAGCCCATGGGGTTCGAACCGAGGGCATTCACTCAGCACGGCTTCTCTTGCGAGAATAGAGCAAACGAATTTAAAGCTCACCCTGCGGCCGCATGGTTACAATAACAAAAATGTTCTAAAAAAGGGCTTTTACGGAAACCGGCAAAATAATTGAAATGAATCAGAGAAATTGCTTTCGGTACAGATTTTTTACTGAACTCGTGCTGTCAGGTAATCCCATCGGCGTTGTCAACCGAAAGCTCTTGCAAAGGCAGTTCTTGTCAGCCGTTTGCAACTTCCCGCAAAGCTGGCTGATAGCTTTCGTGGGGAGGAAAGGTGCATAGATAAAAAAAGTGCCGCAATTGCCTTCTGCAGGTAAATCACAGCCTACAGCGTTGACTTGCCAGCAAGTTGCAGCAGCAGCGCACAAAGGGCACCTCAACTGCTTGCGGAAACCAGAGCGGCAGTTAAAGCTTTTCGCACACTTTACAGCAAAAAGCCACGGGCGCTTGACGCCATCGGCTTTTTTCTTATCCGTTATTGGCGCATACCCCTTTTGGCTTTTTATCGCGCCCGCGTTATTCTGAAGCAGCATTCGCTATCGCCTGCGGGCTTATGTTTCATTCTTTCCCATTTTGCAACCTTGTATTTTTCCCCTAAAACACAGTCCATATCACAGATAATCGGACAGGGGTCGGGAAGGTTGCGCTTCCTTGTTGCTTCAAGATGCGGACAGAGCTCAAGGTGTTCATACCAGACCGGCTCGCCGTTTTCTTCACCCTTTTCTATCCATATTTTCCATCCGTTGGCGGGAAACATGTCGATTTCATACATCATAATATCGCCAATATCTTTGCCCTCAAATATCTTTATTCTTTTCTTGAAATTGGATTCAAATAAATCATGATAAATAGCTGAGCCTTTTTCCTGCCCGTAACAATCCAGAAGGTTTTGATACAGCAGGGGAAGCTTGAGGGCATTCTGCGCAACGAGCACATCGCGCTGTTTTTCAATAGGCATTTCTTTTCCGATAACTTTTTCCACGATACTCCTCCTTTATGCATAAACAACCCCGCCGCAAGCAGCGGGGCATTGAAGTTGATTCGTCATGCCGGACTTGATCCGGCATCCAGTTTGCTTTTTTTCTGGATTCCGGCTTTCGCCAGAATGACAGGATGCGCAACAAGCCGCAGGGTATTGAACACGAAGAGAATAAAGCTCGCCCGAATAATGTAACGGGCATTGTTTTCTTTACCCGGGCAGAAGCTCCTTAAGCTTATCTCTGAACGCAGGCAGTACCTTTTTCCAATCACCGACAACACCGAAATCGGCATAGTTGAAAATGGGCGCCTCAGGGTCTTTATTTATGGCAATGATGCTCTTTGACTGGGCGCAGCCGCTCAAATGCTGGATGGAGCCGGAAAGGGCTATGGCAATATAAAGATCGGGGTTAACAATTTTCCCGGTAATGCCAACCTGCCTGTTAGGGGCCAGCCAGCGATTATCGCAAGCAGGCCTTGAAGCGCCAACCGCGCCTTTCAGCAATGCTGCCAGCTCCTGCAGTTGATCAAATCCCTCGGCGCTGCCGATCCCCCTGCCTCCGCTGACTATTATCGAAGCATCTTCAAGCCGTACCCCTCCTTCATTTTCCGTTACCCGTTTCAGCAAGCTGGCTCGTATGGCTGCAGGATCCAGGCCGGCATCAAGGGTAATGACCTCACCTTGCTTTGAGGCATCGGGCTCCGGGGGCGGCATGAGCTTGTCCCGCACGGTAACTATCTGCGGACAGAAGTCGGAGGTGAAGGTAGCCTGGGCATTTCCTCCGAACACGGGTTTGGTTTGCAGCAACAGTTTTGTGCCGGGGTCAATAGCAAGGCCGACACAATCCAGCGTGGCCGTTGTGTCAAGCCGAAAGGCCAGCATGGGAGCAAGGTCGCGACCGACAGATGTCTGCCCTAAAATGAGAATCCGGGGCATCATTTTCCTGACTACTTTTTCCATCACCGACAGGTATGCATCTGTCTGGTACTCTTTCAGCAGCGGGTCATCTACAACATATACGGTATCGGCGCCCAGGCCGATAGCATCCTGAGCCAAATTCCCCACATCGCTTCCGACCAGCACCGCGCACAATTCCTCCCCCAGATCATCGGCCAGCTTTCTGCCGAAGCCCGCTACCTCCCGGGAGATCGAAGGCAGTGAGCCTTCGGCGATCTCGCAATACGTCATAACGCCTTTATATTCAGCCATGAGATGCACCTTTTTAGATTATCCGTAGAGTGGACTCACAAAGGTGTGTCCACCGATTCCCAAAACCACGGTGGACACGCAAGTCCACCCTGCCTTGAAAAATGCCCTGATTCCCGATTACAGGAGCTTTGCTTCCTTCACTTTCAGCGCCAGATTGGCGCCTGCCTCCTCCGGCGTTTCACCACCGATGATCCGGCACTCGGTTTTCCGGCGCGGAGGCTCAGCCAGCCTGACCAGGTTCACTCTCTTCAGTCCGGCTGCGTCAATGCCCAGCGCTTGCGCACCGCGCACCGTGATGGGCATCTTCTGAGCCGCCTGAAGATCCTTCAACTTCGGGTATCGTAAATCGCCGATCTCGCTGCTGGCGGTAACCAGGGCCGGCATTGGAGCCTCAATTACTTCAAAGCCGTCTGACACCACCCTCTCCACCAGCACTTTCCCGTCGCTGAGCTCCACTTTGCTGGCAGCGGTAATGCACGGGATCTTCAAAATCTCGGCAATACCGGAACCCACCTGGCCGGCATCCGTATCCGCCGCCTGCCTTCCGCAGAGGATAAGATCGTATTCACCAATCTCCCGTATGGCGGCGACTAACAGATGAGCAGTTGCATAGCTGTCAAGCTTTTCAAAGGCAGCGTCTTCCAGCAGGACCAGCTCATCGGCACCCGAGGCTAAAGATTTCCTCAGTACCGGCTTTGCGAGGTTTCGCCCTGCGCTTATCACCGTTACCCTGGCGCCGTGAGCATCCTTTATCCTGATGGCGGCTTCCAGGGCATTTTCATCATAGGGACTCATCACCGGCGGGGTGCCCTGCGGCACTATCACCCGCATTGCTTCGGGGTCAACCTTGGTGCCCGAGGAGGAAGCCTGCGGGTCAGGCACCTGCTTGATACAGACAATGATTCTCATGCGCCTTCTCCCTTTCCGGGCTGCTCCGCCCCCCAGAAGTAATTACCGCTCCCGACTCCGTTGGGATCCAGTGCCTGTTTGAGCTTGCGCTGCCAATTGTATTCCGGTGATTTTGAAAGCTTCTTTGCGCGGGCCTCTGCGTCGGCATGCGTAGCCCGTGCCAGCCCAAACAGCATGCCGCCGGGAGGCCGGCCCTGCGCTGCCTTTAATCTGTCCCCTTCGTCTGAACACTCCGCTGCCGCCTTTGATGAATCAGGATCCTGGGGATCATAAAAAACAAAATCCTCCCATCCGGTAACACCTCCGCCGCCCTGCCCGCCGATGGGCCCCATCGCCTGATCACCTGCATCGGCAATTCTGGGGGCATATTTCTTCAACAGCGCCTTACCGGCTTCAATTTCCCCGGATGCCCACACATCCGGAGATGCTACCGAGTTGTAGGTGTCAATAAATCCTCCGGTGGCCGTAAAATTAACGCTCTTGAAGCAAAGCTTCAGCATGAACAAGAGAACATACTGCTGCATGGCCTGCT
>JAFGCP010000254.1 GCA_016932595.1 Deltaproteobacteria bacterium | reverse complement strand
TGACATCAGGGTTCGCATAGGAAATCCCAGCGGGCTGACGGCATTTTACAATAACAGCCCTGTCGCCATACCGGGCAGGCGCGGCAGGCCCGTCGAAATGACATTTCCCTTTTCGCCAGGCACACAGCCAGTCTCATCACCTTGAAAACAGCAATCGGCACGGCAAAACAGAAGCTTATCGTTGTGCAGGGCCCCACGGGCGTCGGCAAGACGGCCCTGGCGCTGGCCCTTGCGCGGGCTGTTTCCGGCGAGATCATCAATGCAGATTCCATGCAGTTCTACCGGCATATGGATATCGGCACGTCTAAGCCGACGGTGCAGGAGCAATCGGATATTCCGCACCATCTTTTCTCAGTCGTTAATCCTGATGAGCAGTACAATGCGGCGCGCTTCATGCTTGAGGCGCGCCGTACAATTGCTGATATTGCCGGGCGTGGAAAAGTTCCGCTTATTGTGGGAGGCACGGGGCTGTATGTTCGCGCGCTCACACGGGGGCTTTCAAGCGCGCCGCCTGCCGATGAATCCCTGCGGCAGAAGCTGCGAAGGCTTGGCAAAGATGAGCTCTATGCCAGGCTGCTGCAGGTTGATCCTGATGCTGCGGCATGCATCGGCCCCAATGATATGGTGCGCCTTGTCCGGGCGCTGGAGGTGTATCAGCTCACCGGTTCAACCCTGACACATTACAACAGAATTCACGGTTTTCAGGACGAGCCCTATGAGTGCCTGAAGCTCTGCCTGACCAGAAACCGGAAAGAGCTCTATATCCTTATCGGTCAGCGCGTCGAGCGCATGATGCAGCTTGGCCTTATAAGGGAGGTAGAGACGCTGTATTCCCTTGGCTATGGCCCTGAGCTCAGGCCGCTTCGCAGCATAGGCTATAAACAGATAGGGCTGTATCTCAGCGGCACGATTCCGCTTTCCGAAGCAGTGAGCCTGATACACCGGGAAACCAGGCGCTTTGCCAAAAGGCAGCTTACCTGGCTGCGCCATGACTCTGATACTATTTGGATTGAGCTGCCCGGCCAAGCGGCGCAGGTCGATGCCCATGCCAAAAAGTTCTTGAATCTTGACTGAAAGTTGCTTAATAATTAACGGTCTTGTACAGCTTCAACAGCCGTACGGGATACTAGGGAGGTCATGCACGCTTTTGCGCTATAAGAATGCCGTTACAGAAAAAGCGCTGCTTGTTGTTTTAAAACAAAAAAGCGCGGGCGAAGCAGAGCTGTGCACGTCCCTTGCGGAGTTTGAGCACCTGGTTCGATCGGCAGGCGCCGGCATAGCCGGAAGCCTTCACTATACCTGCAGGGCGTATGATCCTGCTTTTTTCATTACCACCGGCAGGCTTGAGGCGCTGAAGGCCCAGGTGATGCAGGATGCTGCTGATGTTGTTGTTTTTGACTCGGAGCTGACGCCGGCCCAGCAGCACAACCTCGAAGAGTTTTTAGAGGTTAAGGTCATTGACCGCACTGCGCTGATACTGGATATTTTTGCCCAGCGCGCCCGTTCCCGTGAAGGCAAGCTGCAGGTTGAGCTTGCGCAGCTTGGCTATCTCATGCCCCGGCTTAAGGGCAGGGGCATACACATGTCCCGTTTGGGCGGCGGCATCGGCACGCGGGGGCCAGGCGAAACGCAGCTTGAGACCGACCGCCGCACGATCAAGGATCGCATGCAGCGCCTCAGCAGCTCACTGCGCCATGTTGAGACATCCCGCAGGGTGCAGCGGCAGAACCGCATCAGGCAGGGCGTTCAGTGCGCGGCTCTGGTAGGCTATACCAATGCAGGCAAGTCAACGCTTCTGAACCTGCTTGCAGGCTCGGATGTTAAGGCTGAAAACAGGCTCTTTTCTACGCTTGACCCGACGACCCGCAAGGTCAGCCTTGCAGGCGGTGGAACCGTGCTGGTGTCCGACACCGTCGGGTTCATCAGGGGCCTGCCGCATCAGCTTGTTGCAGCCTTTAAAGCAACCCTTGAAGAGGTGCGGGAGGCGCAGCTACTGCTGCATGTCATCGATTGCACAAGCCCCTGCGCAGAGGAGCAGGCTGCAGCTGTTGACCTCGTACTTGAGGAATTAGGCGCCGGCGACAGGGAGACGTTTTTTGTTCTGAATAAAATAGATGCTGTCCAGGATCAGGGAGTCGTCAGGCGGCTGCTTCGCAGGTTTGAGCCTGCTGCGGCTGTTTCGGCCCGCACCGGACAGGGGCTTGCTGGCCTGCGCAGCCTGCTGGACCGCTGGCTCGTACAAAAGGTGCCGCATATGTATTTCCGGCTTCCGGCGACGGAAAAAAGCGCAATAAACCGCATCATGACGAGCGGCACTGTTCTGTACACCTCCTGTGATGAGGCAGACGTGCTTATCGAGGCCCGTATCGATTTCGCGATTGCGCATACTCTCCGCCGGTTTGCCGTGCCGTCGTTTCGCCACGGGGATATGTAGAGGACTGGGCATGCGATCAGTAGAATGCAGTATTTCAGTACTTTGTTTTTGTCTCTTTCTGTGCTGCACGGCCGCTGCCCAGGAGAAGACAGCTGTTGACGGTTTTATTGGCCGCGGCATTGCGCGTATATCCGGCGGCGATATCTCCGGCGCCCGGCAGGTCGCTTTGGCAGACGCCCAGCTTAAGGCCGTGATTGATGCCGTCAACTCACTGCTGCCTGCCGAAACCTTTGCGGCCCACAGCACCCGCATCATAGCGCGTTTTTCCGAGCAGCCCGACCGGTATCTGCAGAGCTTCAGAGTTACCGGTGAAAATGCCCTGCCCGATCAGTATCAGGTCACTGTTCAGGCTGCGGTTCAGATTGACGGTGTGCGCCAGGAGCTTTCGGACATGGGGCTTTTAAAGCATGACAGAAATAAAGCGGTTTTGCTGCTTGTCATGGCTGCTCAAAGAGGTCTTGATGCACCGGAGGAGCTGTACTGGTGGTCTTCTGACGCAGGGCTTGACTCCAGGGAGTTTCCTCTTCAGCAGGCCGTGGAAGCTGCTTTTGCCGACAAGGAAACGCGCATTATCTCCCCGTTTGAGCCGCCGCTCAAAGATGCCTTCAGCCAGGCTGCCGGCACTCCCGCCCCAGATACTGACGTGATGTGCCTGCTTGCCGCTCAAACCGGGGCACAGGTAGTGGTGCATGTACGGGCTGCCCTGACGCGTTCTAAAGCGAAGCGTCTGGTGAGCGTGCAGAATGTGCAGTGCGATATTACGGCAAGCGCAATCGACGTGCAGGGGCGGCAGGTTGTGCTGCAGGCCGTGACTCAGGCGCTGGGGGCGCATGTGGATGAGGCGGAAGCATGCCGCGATGCCATGCAGAAAGCCTCACGCCAGCTTGCCGATCAGATTACCGAGCGCCTGTACCAGCAGCTCCGGCAGGCGCGCCCGTATGTGTTTAAGCTCCGCTTCAGCAGGGATGTATCCCCGGCCGAGGTTCGTGAATGCCTGCTTGCCTATGCGCAGGTATTGCCGGGGCTAGAGCTTACGGAACTTGAGCAGGCAGAGGGCAGGCAGAGCTGGACAGCCCGCGTCACCTGCCAGGCCGATAATGCAGACATTCTGAAGAAAATGTTCGGTTCGGGCGTGGCAGGATATATAACCAGAATTACATCGGTGCGGGAAAATGTGCTTGATGTGCGCATCACGCCGATCAAACGTCGATAAAGGATGCCATGTATATAAATGTGCCAAATTTTCTTTCCATACTGCGGATCATGTCGATTCCGCTGCTGATAATTCTGCTCAGCTACGGCGAGCAGGTAGCCGCGCTGACCGTATTTGTCTGCGCGGCTGTTTCAGACGCTCTTGACGGTTTTATCGCCCGCAGGTTCAAGCAGAAAACCGCGATGGGAGCCTATCTGGACCCCATCGCAGACAAGCTGCTGCTGACCAGCTCCTTTGTCGCCTTTGCGCTGCTGGGGCTCATCCCGAAGTGGCTCAGCATTCTTGTGGTGAGCCGCGATATTATTATCGCCATGGGCATTGTGATATTGCAGCTCGTAGCGGTCCGGGTTGAAATCAGGCCGAGCGCCGTGAGCAAGTGCACCACGGTATTGCAGCTCACGACGATCGGAGGGAGGCTCCTGTTCGATATACTGCACCGCAATCAGGATGCTCTCACGTACCTGTACTGGGTAACCGGCTTTTTGACCATTGTCTCGGGCCTGCAGTATGTCGTTCGCGGCCTGCGAATCGTTAATGAAACCAAAATCGAGGGATAAGCATGTCAGTTTTGCAGGATAAAAAAATCGTACTGGGTGTCACCGGCTGTATTGCCGTCTACAAGGCCGCGGAGCTCGTGCGCCAGCTTGTCAAGCTGGGCGCCGACGTGCATGTCGTGATGACTGAAAGCGCCAGGGAGTTTATGGCGCCCCTTACCTTTCAGACCCTTTCGGGCAACCCTGTCATCACCGAGATGTTCAAGCTGTATGAAGAGCGGAAAATCGGCCATATTACCATGGCCCAGCGCGGTGATATTGTGGTGGTGGCGCCGGCAACCGCCAATATTATCGGCAAGGCCGCCAATGGCATAGCCGACGAAATTTTGTCCACGGTGCTGATTGCCACGCGCAAGCCCGTGCTGTTTGCCCCTGCCATGAACGAAGGCATGTGGGAGCACCCTGCCGTTATGCGCAATGTGCAGATGCTCAAGGATTTGGGCCGCTGCTTTGTTGAGCCTGGTTCAGGCGACCTTGCCTGCGGCGACTCCGGCAGAGGCAGGCTTGCCGATATCGCGGATATTGTCGATGAGATCGAGCTGATGCTCTCGCCCTCTGATTTTACCGGCACACGGGCCCTGGTGACTGCCGGGCCGACGCAGGAATTTATCGACCCCGTGCGCTTTATATCAAACCCCTCCAGCGGCAAGATGGGCTATGCACTAGCGCGCGCCCTGCGGCACCGGGGGGCCGATGTCGTGCTTATTTCAGGCCCCACCATGCTGCCCGTTCCCCGGGGCGTTCATACGGTGCATATCGGCAGCGCCCAGGAAATGGCGGCTGCGGTGGACACGCATTTTCCCGCCTCGGACATTATTATAAAAGCCGCTGCCGTTGCCGATTACCGGCCTCGCGTTGTCTCCATGCACAAGGTGAAGAAAAATGATGATGCGCCGAGAATTGATCTTGAGCGCACGACCGATATTCTGGCTGATCTGGGCAATAAAAAGGGGAAAAGACTGCTCGTAGGCTTTGCCGCTGAGACTCAGGATGTTCTTGCCAATGCCCGCGGCAAGCTTGAACGCAAAAATCTCGACCTTATCGTTGCCAATGATGTTACCATCATGGACGGCGGCTTTGGCTCGGACATGAACAAGGCAACCCTGCTGCTGCCCGGTGGGGAAACCGTCGATGTCCCCGCCATGACCAAACAGGATCTTGCTCACCGGATTCTTGACTGCCTTGCAGGCATTAAATTAAAGCTGAGAGATATTCCCGATGAACCAGCCTGAAAATTCTCAGCCGGACCGGCAGAGGCTGCTTGACAGCATGCAGGCCCACCTGTCCTCTGCCCGGCGCTCAGGCATCAGGATAGTGGGCCTGTCGCAATCAGCCGGCCGTGCAACAGCGGCAGCAGCCCCGGCGGCGCGGGAAACGCTTGATTCGGTAAGGGCGGATCTCGGCGCATGCACCCGCTGCGGCCTGTGCGGCAGCAGAACGTCTCTTGTGTTCGGGCAGGGCAGTCAGCGTGCCCGCCTTGTTTTTGTCGGCGGAGCGCCCCTGGCAGCAGATGACGCAGCGGGCGAGCCTTTTTCCGGCCCGGAGGGAGAGATGCTCACCAATATCATCACGCGCGTTCTGAACCTGACGCGCCCTGATGTGTATCTTACCACTCTCGTGAAATGCGCAACCCCGGAAGGGCGCGCTCCTGCGCAGGATGAGATTACCGCCTGCCTGCCTTTTCTGCGCAGGCAGCTTGCCGCCATTGAGCCTTCTATTGTCTGCGCTCTGGGGCAGGTCGCGGCGCAGGCTCTTCTGGGGTCGGATCGTTCTTTAGACGAGCTGCGGGGGCGTTTTCATCGCGCGGGCGGCCTGCTCATTATGCCGACCCATGATCCTGCTTTTCTCCGCGTGCACGAGCACAGGAAGCGCGAGACAAGGGACGATATGCTGATGATTGTCCGGGAGCTTTCAAAAAAAGCATCGCCCTTTTGACGCAAAAACCTCTCCGTGGGGGTTATATGCTGTCCGGGCGATGAAACGAGGCTGCGCACTCATCCTCGATCATTTCAGGATTATTGGCATTGTACTGTACGAGGCGTTTGAGATGAAAGAAGCTGTCTTCATCCATGGTCTTGAAATAAATGCCTGTTTCGCGGGTTGAAACCCGAACCACTTTTGCCTGTATAACAAAGCGCACTTCGGGGCTCAGCGTGAACTGTACAATGCAGGTTTTTCCTTCGCGCAGCCTGCTGTCGGAGGCGCATTCCATGCCCCGGAGGCTCAGGTTCAATGTTTTCACGGGGATTTCCTGTCTGTCGAGCATAATGCAAACATCAAACATTGCCGGAACGCGGGTATGTGTGCGGCGCTCTGCCCCCATATGCAGCCTCCTTTGAGTGTTTGTTTTGTATATACAGTATAAATTAATTTTTAGAAATTTTACAGACTAAAGTTAAAATTTTTAAATTTTACACAACCTTGCAGTGAGGTGCCCATGGATACGTATCAGAAGCTTTGTGATGGCATATATCGAATTCGAGGCAGCCGTTCAAACATCTATCTGGTGACCGAGCCTGTCCCTGTTCTGATCGATACGGGCATGCCTGGCGATGAAATGGTCATACTCCAGGCACTGAATGAACTGGGGTTTCATGCGCGCAATCTGCGCATGATCCTGATTACCCATGCCCACCTTGACCATGTCGGCGCACTGGCTGCTGTTAAGGCCGCAACAGACGCCAGAGTCCTTGCAAGCACGCATGAGAAAGACCATATCGAGGGCAGGAGGCTTCTGTGCAGCATGCCCCGCGAAGGGCTGGGCGGCAAGCTGTTCAAGTGCATGCTGTATATAATGGAAAAGTATGTTAAGAAATACGAGCCGGTACAGCTCTACAGCGCATACAGCGAAACGGACGGAACCGGTCGCATTGACGGTGTTCAGATTATCGCCACGCCGGGCCATTCGCCGGGCAGCCTCAGCTTTTATTTTCCTGCGCTCAAAGCCGTCTTTACCGGTGATGCCCTTACCGGAACGCCGGCTCCCGGTCTTCCCCTGCGCGCGGGTTGCTCTGATTATGCCCGGTCGCTCCGCTCGGTGCAGAGCCTTGCCCGGCTCGGCGCTGACAGGTGTTTTTTCGGCCATGGGGAGCCGCTTGTCGGCAATGCCGCTCCTTCGCTTCGGGAACTTGCCAGCAGGGCTGCCTCATTGCCGGAAGGCAAGGGTCTGGAAAAAGTTGTAGATTTGGGTTCGTCCTCGCCGACGAGGGGAAAAAACGGGCGGAAAAGCTGAGGGGATAACCAAAGTAAAAACTGAAGTTTATTAATCCAAACTATTGATTAATAATTTATTTTTTTGCTTTAGATTTAATATCTTGCGGCCTTGCCGCGAATATCTTCGTTTTTTCGACAGCCGGAATCCAGAGAAAAGTTGACAGGCTGTCTGATCTGATTCCGGCAAGACGTAAAAAAACATCAATCAGCATCTATCCGTGCTGATCTTGTTTATTCGAACTGCCGTTTAAAATCAAGAAAAGCCTGCTTCAGTTCCTGCAGCTCCTGCTGCATGCTTTCAATTTTTTCTTCAACCGCCGCGATTCTATCCCCTGCCGGCACTGAAAGCCCGGGCCCGACTGCGGCTGCCTTTTCCTCAACAGCCATTTTCCCGCAGAGCAGATGCATGTAGCGCGACTCCTTGCGGCCGGGCTGGCGCTCAAGCCTGGCGGCATAACCATAGGATTCAAGTTTCGTGAGGGCTTCCTGAAACTCTTCAG
Organism: Deltaproteobacteria bacterium; assembly: GCA_016932595.1. Lineage (GTDB taxonomy): Bacteria > Desulfobacterota > WTBG01 > CAIYCZ01 > CAIRTM01 > CAIWCT01. The sequence continues at coordinate 6,540 of JAFGCP010000254.1, read as the reverse complement.
GGCTTTTAAAGTCATGCAGGCGCTCTGTTCTGCTGCGCAGCTCTCCCGGCGTCTGCGCTCCGCGCAGCATGAGCTCACAGAGCACGGAGGCTTCGCTGCCGATGAAGCTGTGCGCGCTCAGAAAGGTTTCTTCGTATTTTGCAACCCGTGCGGCATTGCTTTGAAATACCAGCTGCTTGTGCCTGAGGCCGGCCAGGGCCTGCAGGACAGTTTCTTCGCTGTAGCTGACAACCGGGTCGCGGTTTGACTTTTGGTTGCAGGCATTGACCAGGGCATTGAGCGACAGGGGATAATATTCCGGCGTCGAGAACTCCTTCTCGATCAGGCACCCGAGAACGCGCACTTCTGTTTCGTTCAGCAGAATGTCCATGGCAGCCGTCCTTTTATTAAGCAAAAGGATTTTTTAACCGAAAAATTTTTTTTCGGGACGCATTTTTCAAAAGACAGTATCATTTATTGAATAAATTGCGAAAACGAAAATTGTACCCGCTCACCCTGAGCCTGTCCAGGGGCTGCTTGCAGTATATGGGTCGACACTTCGTCAAGCGCAGGACACGCTATGAACGGTCTTACCATGTATGCTGCGTACCCCCCTGTTTTTTCCGTATGGCCTGTATCATTTTGTCAAGCTCCTGCAGAAACAGGGAGCGATCGCGTTTGCTGAAGGGCGGCGGACCTCCGCCGATTTCCCCCAGGTCGCGCAGCCCGGAGAGCAATTCACGGGTTGCCAGCGCAGAGCCGATATTGTCTTCGGTAAAGGGCCTCCCGTTCGAGCCGAGAACACGGGCGCCTTGTGCAAGGCACCGGCCCGCAAGCGGAATGTCAGCTGTAATGACGATATCATCAGGCCCGGCATGTCCGGCTATCCAGTCATCGGCAGCATCGAAGCCGCCCTGCACGACTTCAAGATTCAGCAGCTTGTTATCGGGTATGCGCATCCGGGAGTTTGCCACCAGCGTTACCGCAAGTCCGCAGCGCTGCGCCACGCGGTACACTTCGTCCTTCACCGGACAGGCATCAGCATCGACAAAGATATGCAGCACAGAACCGCCTTTTTTGCGTTTAATGGGGTACTGTTAAAAAGCGGGTATAGAACCCCTTTTACCGCTCAGGATTAACATACAGCCAGGGGAGTAGTATTTATTGAAATTTCGGATAGCGAAGGGACATGCTTCGTAAAGCAAAATTGTTTTTCGACATGCTTGCCAGTTTTATGGCATAGGCCTGCAGCAGCAGATGGGCTTTTTCCTTGGGATCCATAAAAAGAAGCCGGCTGCCTACCCGCCGTTTCAGTATTCCTTCAGTGGGTATTTTAGCCCATTGCAGTTTTACAATAGCGTTTACGGGAATTTTTTTATCAGGAGGAAATATGGTAAGAATCACGTTTTGCCCATAGCGTATGCCGACCTGCGTATCCAGCTCAAATCCAAGGCCCTGCTGGCAAATATCCACTATTTTGCATTCCTGAGCGTTTTCGCCTGCCTTGTAGTGGCACTCCGCGCGAAGGGACAAGGGGAAACGGAGATGTTTTCTGTTCTCGATTTTTGTTTTGTCGAATCCGTAGGCGCGGTTTAAAAAAGAATCCATGTGTATCCCCGGAACTGAAATATTTAAATGCGTAGCAGTACTTTATCATAAAAAAATTTTTTTTCCTACTTTGATACAACAACGCCCGGATTTTTTTATTGTTCTGCATGAACTTGTATTCATAAGGCGTTTTGCGCCGGCAGAGGAACTCTTGACAAAAAAATGTTACACACTACACTGCATCTGCTGATGTAAACCTCCTGAAAGTCCGTAGGGTGCGCCGTGCGCACCGATAATCTACAATTTGTTTTGCTGCTGTCGGGCTTTGTTTCTTAACCCGATTTACGGGGTTGATAACGATCTTTTTATTCTCGGTCTCATATATCTTTTTCCTGCAGGCCAAAGCTCAAGTGCCCGTAGAAGGGAGGGAGCACCGGGAGCGGAACCCACCGGATATTTTTCAATCATTGCAGGTGGGCTTCACCCACCAGCTAAATCTTTGCAATGAATGAGAATGTGATATAAACATATGTGCCCCTGAATGTTCTTATCAATGAGTGTAAAGGAGAGAAACCCGTGAGTCTTGCGCAAAATTACGAAACATATCTGGTTCCGATCATTATGGATCACTGGGCGCAAAAGCTGGTTGGTTTGGTCCGTCCCGGGGACCGTATTCTGGATGTTGGTTGCGGTACCGGTGTGGTTGCCCGCCGTGCTGCTGAGATACCAGGAGTTTCCGGAACAATTATCGGCCTTGATATCAGCCCGGACATGCTTGCCGTAGCTCGCACGGCTTTCATTGCCGGGAGAGCAAGTATTGACTGGATCGAGGGTGATGCAGCGGATATGCCCTTTGAGGATGGACGGTTTGATGTTGTGCTGTGCCAGTTTTCGTTCATGTTTATGGCGGATAAAGCCGCAGCACTCAGGGAGATGCGGCGTGTGTTGGCCCCGGGCGGCACGTTAGGATTGCGGGTGTTCGCTCCTGGCCCCTATGACCGCGCACTGAGGGAGACGCTCAGCAGGCATGCTGAACCGAATGAAAATGATTTTGCCATCTGGGCATGGGGCTATCCGGAGAAGCTCAGGTCTCTGCTTGAGCCAGCCGGTTTTGATATTACACGTCTTGAGCAGGAATCCATACCGTCCTGCTACGGTTCTGTGCGGCAGGCGGTTGAATTGATGCGGGACTGGAGTCATACTGTTGCCGCTCTTGAACCGCCTGTTTTTGAGCAGGTTTGCCTTGAAATGGAGTCAAAGATGCGCGTCTACAGCACCGGTCGGGGTTTTGAGTGCCCTGAGCCGGTCATCACGGTAATCGCCCGTGCAGGGTAGCAGCTATTATTGAGCCCGTAGGGTATGAGCGCCGGGAGCGGAGCCCACCGGATTTTTTTTTATCATTGAAGGTGTGCTTCACCCACCCTGCCAGCTTTATGAAATGTTGTCGAACAGAATGAAATCATTGCCGCTTCCACACTTCCTCGCCGGAACTATCCCCCTTGTACGTACCTTTAAAAGTGTTCGCATCAATCAATAAGAGGTCAGAGTAAGTTGTGCCGTTCGTAGATGGCATTACAAAGATACCTCGCAGCCTTTTCCCATCCCACTGCAGATCCGCGATTCTGAATTTTTCTCCATCGCTGCTGTCCCAACCCTCGATATGAATAGCACCATCCACGTAGGATATTTTGAACCTGGCGGTCGAATCAACAACCTGCCATTCTCCGGCAATATCCGGGCCGGCGGTCCCGGGTGAAACAGGAGCTGAAGGTTGAGTGTCGATCTTCTGCTGCACGGCACTGCCTGACGGCGTTGAAGCCTCTATTATTGACTGCCGCTTCCACACTTCCAGGCCGGAACTGTTCCCCCCCGTGTATGTACCCTTAAGAGTGCTGGGATCGGTCAAAGCGAGGCTCTTGTATGTTGTGCTGTTTTTTGAAGGCAGTACGAATATCCCGCTCAGTCTTTTTCCATTCCATTGCTCATCCGAAATTCTGAATTTTTCTCCATCGCTGCTGTCCCAACCCTCGATATGAATAGCACCATCCACGAAGAATATTTTAAACCTGGCGGTAGAATCAACAACCTGCCATTCTCCGGAAATATCATGAACGACAGTCCTGGGTGCAACAGTCTTTGAAGGTTTTCTATGGACCTTTTGCTGCGTTGCACAGCCGGTCAGAATGGAGGCCAGGATTATTGCAGGTACCAAAAGAGCTGGTATTGTAGCAGTCACTTTCATGGTTGTTGCTCCTCGCTGCTGTAAATATATGGGTGCCATAACGCCGTGGATCACCTGCCGCCGCGTAGCGCAGCGGAGTGGCGGTTAGAGTGAATGCGCATGTTAGTACGTAGGGTGCGCCGCGCGCACCGATAATGAAACAAAAATCAAATTTAAAACCCTATTGCCAATACAGTTTTTTACACTGCTGGCAAAGCAACATAATAACATGCCTTCATTGGTGCGCGCGGTGCACCCTGCAAACATCGAATTGTCCTGCCACAGGTGACTTGTACCCGGCCTGCAATATCCTATCAACCAATAGCTTTCAATGCGCTCTCGTAATCCGGCTCGGTGGTGATTTCATTGACAAGCTGTGTGTAGATGACTGTGCCGTCAGGGCCGATGGCTACCACTGCTCTGGCGCAGAGGCCGGCAAGGGGGCCGTCGGCAATGAGCACGCCGTAGGCCGAACCGAATGAGGGAGAGCGGAAGTCGGATACGGTTATAACATTGTTCAGGCCCTCGGCGCCGCAGAAGCGAGCCTGGGCAAAGGGCAGATCCATCGACACGCAGAGAACGACCGCATCGGTGCGCTTGTCGAATGCCTGGTTGAATTTCCGCACCGAAGCTGCGCATACGGCAGTGTCGATGCTGGGGAAGATGTTCAGGACGATTTTCTTTCCGGCAAAGTCCTTGAGTGTTACATCTGAAAGATCGTTTTTGGTGAGAAGAAAGTCGGGGGCTTTTGAACCGATAGCGGGCAGCTCGCCTGTAAGTTGTACGGGATTGCCTTTGAGTGCTGTTGTTGCCATGGTTATCCTCCTTTAAATATTAAAAAAAGTATTCACCGCAGTGACGCAGAGTACACAGAGATGAAGTATTTTTTGTTTTTCCCGGAGAGGGGAAAAGCAAAAAAGGTGATCTCTTACATGCACGGTTGTTTTTGTGTTCTTGCGTATTTGTCGTTATTTAATATGGAACATGCCATGAACGATCCCCCAATGGCTGTGAATGGTGCAGCGGTTAGCTTTTGAAGATATACTATAACGGATAAGATACAGTCAAGGCGGGTTTTGAATCAATAACCACGTTGTATTGTCTGAGGGCATGAAACTCTTCCTTCATACAGTTAGACCTTTGCGATACACATTTTTAATATAAGCAGAATCCCTGACCAGGTTGTTTTTTTAAGCTGCTAAGGTCATAATGCAGTTTTCCGTTCAGACACTGGTTAAATAAGTAATGTTTTACTGGAGCTTTACACAATACAGATTTCCTGTATAAGACACATAATCATGCAAAATACACCGTAGAGGAATAACCCCAGTGGAACAAGAAGTAAAAGGCTCAAAACAAAAAAAACCACCTCGTCACATGAGTTCGTACTATCTCCGGCATGGAATAATTTTTTTAAAGATATACTCGACATGGTACCGCCTTGTTTTTGAATTCTCCTGAGTATAAGTATAGCCCCTGGTCTTTTATGTTCAATACTTTTCCGGTCTGAGGAACAAGGCTTTCCAGTTCTTTTGAAATGGATGAATGCAAAGATTTTTATCTTTGTAGCAGTCCTCCCTATTCTTTGAATCCACTCTATTGCAGAGCAGCAGTAAGAACAGATTTGACAGAGAAGTTTTCATTGCAGGAATGCGGTTTTTAACAGGAATATTTTTAGCGCATGATTTATTTTATCAGAAAACACTGGTTGAATTTCTCAGGCTTCGATGCCTCCATCCTTTACAGTCGTACTATTGGAAATTCAATTATTAAATTATTACTTGAAATGGTGCTTCTTATATTCTAAACAATATTTACATATTAAATATGATTAAAAAATTATCTGGTATGTATCCATCGAAGATAGTGCCTCCGTAGAGGTATGAATCAACTAAAGTTTCCCCTTTCATTTTTTTCTCTTATTTATTTAAAACATTAAAGGAGAAGAGCATGAATAAGTATGGCGCTGAATTTTTCGGAACATTCTGGCTGGTTCTTGGAGGCTGCGGCAGTGCGGTGCTGGCCGCCGCGTTCCCCAATGTTGGCATAGGCCTGCTTGGCGTTGCACTGGCCTTCGGTCTGACCGTTCTGACGATGGCATACGCAATCGGGCACATATCCGGCTGCCATCTCAATCCGGCAGTTTCTGTCGGTCTTTGGGCCGGTGGCCGTTTCCCCGCAAATCAACTGTTGCCCTACATCGTCGCGCAGGTCCTGGGCGCGATTGTCGCTGGCGGCATTCTTTATCTTATCGCCACCGGCAAGGCTGGCTTTGAAGTATCGGCAGGTTTTGCTTCAAATGGCTATGGCGCTCATTCGCCCGGTGGATATTCCCTGCTGGCAGCTCTGATTACTGAAGTGGTTATGACGATGATGTTTGTGCTCATTATCCTCGGTTCAACCGACAAACGTGCACCCCAGGGCTTTGCTCCCATCGCAATCGGACTGGGCCTTACCCTGATTCATTTGATCAGCATTCCGGTAACCAATACCTCCGTAAACCCAGCGCGCAGCACGGGCGTGGCCTTGTTTGCCGGCGGTTGGGCTATAGAGCAGCTGTGGCTGTTTTGGGTAGCGCCGATTGCCGGCGCCTTGCTTGGTGCGGCTATCTATCGATTTATCGGCAAACCGGAAAACTGATTCGCCTGACAAGAGCTACAGGCTGACGCGGGCTGAGCCCGCGCTGCTGATTCGACACATAATTATAGGTAAACCCCCAGCTCTGCTGGGGGACTCCAAGAGTTTGACAGTTGCGGGAGTATGCAGAGGTACTTTGGGAAAAATGATTGATG
>JAFGCP010000253.1 GCA_016932595.1 Deltaproteobacteria bacterium | reverse complement strand
GGCTGTCATCATCCCGGTCGGGCCGCATGCGGGGCTGCTCCCTGTCGGCTTCCTGAGCAGGCTTTGGTTCATTGGACAGCGGACGCCGGGCATCATCGGTCTGGCGGGGCTCGGGCTTTGATTTCTCAGGCTGGTCAAACACGGGGTGCACAGGCCGTTCCGGCCGCTCGGCAACAGGTTTGTCCCCGGTGCGATCGGGCTGCATGCGGGGCTGTTGCGCATCGGGTCTGCGGCTGGCGGGGTGTGCCGGCGGCTGAGGTTTTTTCCTGCTCTGATCGGACTTTGAATCAGCGCCAAACCGCCTGGGCTCAGGACTTTCCCGGTCCGCATCAAAAGACGGTTTTTCCCGCATCGGCTCTATTCCTTCAGGCAGATCAGGCCGTACCTGCCCCGACGGTTTGAGCTCGCGGGTGGGGAAAAGGGTAAGCGCTTTAGGTCTTTTAACATCGCGCTCAGACACCATCTTATCGGTCACCTGTTGCGGGCGGCCTTTAAAAATGCTCCCATCGGCAGGTCTTCCCTCTTTCATGCGGTCGAGCTTTTGAAGAAGAGTCGATGCGGGCTGCCTCTGGCCGCGTTTTGCCGTTGCCATGTTTTGCTGAACGCGATCGAGCACGGTTTGATGCGGTTTCTGGCGCACATTGATATCGGCAAAGTTGTATTTTTGCAGCAGGTTTTTATGGTTTTTGATGACCATGCTGTTGACAACCGGCGAGCCGCGATAGGCTTTGGCAATCGTTGCTTTGTCGACATTTTTTATGCGGACGTCATTATAGTTGTTGACCGTATAGAAATTATTTTGATTCACCACCACGGCATGGTCTTCGTAATGGTGCCTGCCGTGGTGATCGTCGTGATGCCTGCGGTGATGATGATCATCATCAAAATCGGCAATGATGATAACCGATGGGCCCCAGTAGTTATGGCAGTAGTAGGGTTCATACGGGGCAAGGGGTACCCAGCCGACATAGGTTTCCGTATATATCCATGACACGCGGCCCGGATACCAGCCATAGCTGATCGTATATGACGGCACGGTCGCCACGCCTATCGCCACCGGCGGCGCCCAGTACCAGCAGCGGGCGGCATCGACATACACCCAGCTTCCGTAATGGTGCGTCACATAGCCGAACGGCTCTGCCGGGATCCAGACCTGATCGCCGTACCAGGTTGTCCAGCGGCCGCAGGTATAGGGCGCCCAGCCGGCGCTGACATAGGTGGGCCGCCAGAATTGACGATGCCCGCCATCGTAGTACACGCTTTCCCACCGGCCCTGATCTTCAAGAACATAGGATTCCGTGTAGAGCTCAGGAGGCACATAGCGGGCGGTCTCGCCCCTGGGCTCAAGACGCCGGGCCCAGATGCGGTCGCGATCGGCATTCCAGCTGTTCCATGAAGCATCGGTGAGCCCCTCGCCCGATGCAACCTGCGAGCGGGTGGCAATGATGGAGGATGAGCCGGCATGAACGGGATATTTTGTGGAGCCTGCCGGATGCACATAATCGACCGCTGCCTTGACAGCGATTACTTCTACCGAGTCGTCGCCCACATACAGGTCGAATACCGATCCTGCGGGCGCGACAACCTGCCCGAACGGCGTTGTCGCCAGGATCGCCGTGCTTGAGCTGGTATTGTAGAAGCGGGCCTTGCCCGAAGCGATGTCGATTTCCGTGCTATCGCTGGTCATGCGCAGCAACTGCGCCTGCGTGCTGCCGCCGATGCGCAGCATGGTGCTGTTGGGCATGATGATTTCGGCGCGCGTGTTTTTGTCGGCATAAAGGGCATCCTCAAGCCCGAAAGGCGCATCCTTCACCGTGGCCACCCAATCCTTATTTTCGGGTACATAGCGCAGCAACTGCCCTTCAACATGGTCGATATGGCCAACCAGAGCAGGCTGATTCTCCTGCTTTCCGAAGGCAGGGGTAACTCCGGCATACAGCAGGGCAGCAATTAAAACCATCATCCATCGAATTGTCTTCATAGCTTTATTCCTTGTTTAGTTATGACTCCATGCTAGGCACTAACTACACAAGTCGTGCCATACAGGGGGCATATGTCTAAGTAATTATAATAGCACACTATTTTAGTAGTTTTTCTAAAAAGATAGGGGAGGGCAGTGTCTGCATTATCAAACACTTGATGGTGATTAAATAAGAAAAATCAAAGTTTTAATAATTTGGGGGAAGCGGACCCCCAGTCTCTTTTTCCAGACAGGTGTCCGCCCTCTTCAATGCTGTAGGCGATAGCACTGCTGCGCAGCTCATAGGCCTGCGCAAGCAGTTCATTTTTTTGTTTGGGCTGCGCGAAAAGTCCGGGCTGACAGTTATTGAATCCATACTTCTGAAGCAGCTGCTTTTCAAGCTGCTCCTGCGATACGGTTCGGTCGGGGGCGAGAATATGCCCGACGCGAACCATCCGGGCGGCAAGCTCGCGGGACACAAGAACGAACCGGTGGCAGTCAAACGGGTCTCGCTCAGCGCACATAAGGGCGATGCGCAGGCCTTTTTGAATGCCGCTGATGACCCGGTCTATGCCTGCCTGAAATGCGGCCAGAAGGCGCACGCGGCTGAAATCGACCCTGCCTTCCGGGGTGAGAACAGAGGGCTTGCTGTGCCGCGCACCCAGGCTGTCGCCGAGATACAGGTACCGGATGTCGGCCAGCTGCAGGTCTGTTTTTATGCTTTCGCGGTTGAACTGCGGATGGCGGCGGCTGTAGGGCGCGCTGCGGACATCGACAATGCAGTTGACGCTATGGGCCAGCAGCATCCGAACAAAGGTTTCGATGCTGTGGTTTGAATGCCCTATGCTGTAGCAGGAAAGCTCTTTCACGGTTGCTCTTGTTCCGCAGTTGTGTATAATCGGCAGCGAAAGATGTATACCCGCAAGCAGGCTTTTTACAAAGAACTTTTTGCGCGGAGTACATTGCATGCCGGCCTTTGTCGTGCAGAAGCACCATGCCTCAACCCTGCATTATGACTTCAGGCTTGAGAAAGAGGGGGTTCTCAAGAGCTGGGCCGTGCCCAGGGGCATAGCGCCTGAAAAGGGCGTGAAGCGCCTGGCCGTGGAGGTCGAAGACCATGACCTTGCGTATGCCGGTTTCGAGGGCGATATTCCCGAAGGCCAGTATGGCGCGGGCAGGGTTGAAATCTGGGATGCCGGCACCTATGAAGAAGAGGAGTGGGCTCCCGGCAAAATCGTTTTTGCCCTGCACGGCAAAAAGCTGAGCGGCCGCTTCTGCCTTATCCGTTTTGCAAAGGCAGGTGAGAAAAACTGGCTTTTATTCGCGGTATAAAAGGCCATGCTGCCGGCACTGTGTATGCTTATTGACACTCACTGTCATTTAAATGATCCGTCATTTGCCGGAAGGCTGCCCGAGGTTATTGCACGGGCGCGGGAGGCCGGTATTGGCGCGTGCATTGTGCCTGCCTATGACCGCGCATCATTGCCGCGTACCGCGGAGCTTGCGCGGCAGTACCCGCATTTTATTGCCCCGGCATACGGGCTGCATCCATGGTTTCTCGGCCAGGGGATGGACATTGATGCACTCAGGCAGTATCTTGTGCAGCCCGGCACCGTTGCTGTGGGTGAGGTCGGCCTTGATTTCTCGCCCGAATGTCCGCCGCCGGAAGCACAGCTGGAGCCGTTCGGGACGCAGCTTGATCTTGCCGCAGAGCTCGGCCTGCCCGTGCTTATCCACTGCCGTAAAGCCCATGATGAGCTTTTAAAAGTTTTAACACGGTACAAAGGAAAGCTGCGCGGCGTGCTGCATTCCTTTTCCGGCGGAAGGGATATGGCTTTGCGGTTCATCGAGCTCGGTTTTCATATTGCCTTTTCCGGCTCGGTTACGCGCACAACGGCAAAAAAATATCACAAAACCGCGGCAGGGATTCCGCTTGACTTTCTGCTGGTTGAAACCGACGCGCCATCCATTGCCACGCAAGCCACGCCTGCCTCGCAGGTGGAGCCCCTGCATACGGCTGAGGTGGCCCGTGCCATTGCCGGGCTTCGCGGCAGCACGTTTGAAGAGATTGCGCAGGCAACAACCGGCAATGCCGGGAGGCTGTTCAATTTGAATATAATTCCCAACGCAGGAAACGATCGCGACCGTTCCCTGCAGACGCAGGGGAGGGGTTTATCCCCTCCCGCGGGCGGGCATAAAGCCCGCCCCTTCAATGAAGACAAAAATTTTTAACTGTTGCCGGTATCCATGGACCCGCAAAGCGACCGGTTTATCCGCAATAAAATGTTCTTTGGCCTTGAGGGTTTTCACAAGCTGCAGCAGAGTTTCGTGGCTGTGGTCGGGCTCGGGGGCGTTGGGTCTTATGCCGCAGAGGCTCTTGCCCGGGCGGGCG
>JAFGCP010000252.1 GCA_016932595.1 Deltaproteobacteria bacterium | reverse complement strand
CCAGATAAGATCAATCGGATATGTTGAGAAAATTTTATCCTTGCTGACCAGCACGGCGCTTTCCGCACGGGCCTGAGCAATAAGCAAGCGGTCAAAGGGGTCGTTATGATGAGCCGGAAGGCTGTGCAGGGCCAGCGCATGTTCAAGCTCAACCGGCATAATCTGCAAGCCGTTAGTCTTCTGCTGCTCCCGAATGATGTCCTGCAGCGAAAAAGCAAGTTTCATTTTCCCCAGCTGCATTTTGATCTGCATTTCCCAGGCGCTGGCCACGCTCAAAAACAGCGTGTTGCCCGGATCGGCGCACAGGGCAAGCGCCTTTTTTGACAGCTTGGCCGGATCGCTGTCCCACCAGATGAATACATGCGTATCAAGCAGCAGTTTCATTCTTTCCCCGCCCAGAACCCATCTGGCAGCGGCGCATCAAAATCCCTGCTCGTCTTGATTTTGCCTTTGTGCAGCCCTGCCGTGCGCATGCCCGCGGCAGCCGCAACGGGCACGATTTTAGCCCGCGGCTTATCATGCTCGGTAATAATTACTTCATTGCCCTTTAATGCAAGGGAGAGAAGCTTGGGCAGCTGATTTTTTGCGGTTTGGATGTCTACGGTTCTCGTCATGATGAAGGCCTTTCAACCAGGCTGTTCTGTGGGCTCCCAGTACCTGCTGCGTGAGAAGCAGGGCGTCAATGAACCTCTCTAATGATCTTAGATCATGGGGCGGCAAATTGGAAGGCAAAAGTGCGGGCGCGAATGGCTATGGAACCTTACGCGGGGAATTAAACATACCAGAAAGACCCTAACAACAGGGTGCATCCATGCCGGCATAACTCAGTGTCAGGATACTACGGCCCTTAATCGCCGCCGCGAGCCCCATGACAGCAAAATAAAAAAAGCACTCATGGCTTACCTGAGTGCTTTTTTAATCGTGGTAGCGGGGGTTGGATGTGAACCAACGACCTTCGGGTTATAAGCCCGAAGTCAGGCTCACCTGTGACATGTGCCCGTGACACAGCCTACTTATTTCCCGCAACCCACTCTTTGAGGGCCTGATCCATGCGGCTTTGCCAGCCCCGGCCGGTAGCGCGAAAATAGCTGAGCACTTCCCGGCTGTACCGGACCGTCACCGCCTCCTTGCGCGGCTCCTTCTGCGGCCCGCGCTGGCCCGGTTTGCGCGGCAGCACCGTCAGCAATTCCTTTGGCAGCACCTGGCCGGCAGGCTTGAAAAGGCGCGCATCCTCTCTGGTAAGCGATCTGACCTGGCCATTTTTAGTGCTTAAGGATTTCTTCTTCATAATAACGAACCTCTCGTGTATTTGCTTTGCGCAGGCTGATTATGCGAACGCCGCCCGCTATGGGCTTAAAGCAGAGAACATGCAACCGATCCGCAATACAGCCAAGGGCGATGATTCTTGTTTCACCGTAATCAGCCCTGCTATCCTCATAGTAAAAAGCCGACTCCCAATCAAACTCGCCTGCCAAGTCAAACGGCAGAGCCCGCTCACGGTTATTCTTTTCACTTTTGGCAGGATCAAACTCGATTTTCATTATTTAATTGTAGCTACAATAAAATAAAGCGTCAAGTTGTTATATGCTGACATGGGGATGCGCTCGAAACAATCAAAGAAACATAAAAAAAGCACCCGGGGACAAATCCCTGAATGCTTTTTGAATGCTGGTAGCGGGGGTTGGATTTGAACCAACGACCTTCGGGCTATAAACCGGACAAACAGAGCCCCCTGTAACATGTGCTCATGAAACCCTCATAAATGATATAAACTCACATGTTCTGACAACAAAACGCGGCCCTTCATCCAGCAGACCTGGTCGCACCGGCAAACTGTGGTCGATACGGACGCACTGTTTTAAGGATCGCATCCGCCACATCATCCTTGGCTACATCAAGATCATAGTCAGCCTGAAGGCCCAGCCAGTACTGCGGTGTCATATTGAAAAATCTGGCAAGCCGCAAGGCGGTATCGGCTGTCACCCTACGCCGACCATGCACAATTTCATTCACCCGGCGCGGAGGCACGCCAATTTCCACTGCAAGCTTGTTCTGGCTCATGCAAAGCGGCTCAAGAAATTGTTTTAAAAGTATCTCACCAGGGTGAACAGGGGCCATTCTTTTTTCTTTCATAATTCAGCACCTCTTATTTATGATAATCTACTATTTCAACATCATAGGCATTGTTTTCGTGCCAGTGAAAGCATATGCGCCAGGCAGCATTGATCCGTATACTGTACTGCCCCTTACGGTCACCGCCAAGCTTTTCGAGATGATTTGATGGCGGGCTGCGTAAATCATTTACATTGCACGCTCTGTGCAGGGATCGCAGCTGCAAAAGCGCCGTACGTTGCATATCCTGGGGGAGCTTTTTTGAAAAGTAACGGTTGAATACCCGTTCCGCTTCCTTGTCCTTAAAAGACTTGATCATATCTGAAGTTTATATCCTATAACGTTATGCGTCAAGGCCTTTTGTTCTGCCAGCCCCCAATCTCAAAGAAATGCTGCAGCCACAAACATCCAATGCCGCAGGCAAGAATAAAAGCATCAGGAAGGAGGCGAGCAGCGGGGATGCAGCCCCTGGGTATGGAACAGGCCGGCTGTGTGACATTAAACGGAACTGTGCCCGCAGTATTTGTCGCACAAGAAAATAGCCGGCATATATGCGGGATCAGCTCGGGCATCATTCGATACAGGTTACCGTAGGCATTTACGGTCATCTCGTCCCCGGGGCCAATATAGCGGCCTCAGACCGCCTGCTTGCGCCGCACCCGACCGCACCCTATACGCACCCTGCGCCCTTCGAGCATAAAAAAAGACACTCAGAATCGCTTCT
>JAFGCP010000251.1 GCA_016932595.1 Deltaproteobacteria bacterium | reverse complement strand
TGTATGCGTTGATGCTCTTGAGAATCCGGCCATGAAGAACCGCACTTTTGAAGTTGTTGCCCGAGCCGCGGTAAAAGAGGGCAGGGAACAGTTTTTGATAAAATTATAAGGTTCAAACGGCAGGGGCTCAAAATTTTGAGCCCCTGCCGTAAAATTGAAAAATACAACGGGTCAGTCAGCCCTGCAAAAAAGAGAGCATTATGGCAGAAGAATACAGTTTTCCGCACTATGGTGAAGTGGTCGGCAAAGCCCTCGAAAAGTTCGGCGGCATGAAGATGGAGACCTACAAGGGTATGGATGTACGGCCCCTGTGGGATCTCAAGGGCGGGCCGATCCTGTGGAGTTACAAGTACCTGTATGCAGCGCCGAAGCTTGACAAGATAGCCATCACCGTGCAGTCGTTTAAGGACAAGCTCATGTGCTACACGACCATCATCTGGCCCGACGATCATCATGCCCTGCCGGTATTTTCCTCATTCTGGGCTGAAAGCGAGAAAGGCAGTTTCTTTATTCTTGATTTTTACCCCACCGCGGACTGCATCTGCGATATTCCGTATATGGAGCAGTATCTTGACCCTCTGGAGGATATATGGACGGAGGGTAAAAAGTATTATCCCAATTCAAGCCGCGATCCAAACTGGTTTCGCGCCATGGTGTCACCCTATTACCTCAATGCCGACTTCCACCCGAGCACGAAACAGCATCAGGGCCGCCTGCTGAAGCTGCTGCTAGACTATCTTAACGTATATCACAGCCTCTGGGAAAAGGACGAGCCCCGTGATTCTGCCTACATGCAGCGTTTGATCGAGCGCAGGCAGGCAATGCGCAAAAATATGATTGAAAAAGACCCCGGCGGCATCATGGTGGAGCATGCCTTAGGAAAAGACTTGGCAGAGCTGGGTTTGAAGGCCTTGTTTTAACAGGAGTTTTTTTTGTTTGCGCATGCAAGTACGCCCCCTATGGTGCTGAAGATCGTTCGTTTTAAGTTTCATGATGCCCGGATTGCCGTTCCGGTAGCTATGATGGTTTTGGCCCCAAAATAATACATAAACGGACCACCACCTTATCAGCCCCAAAAGCATGAGTTTGTCTTTTTAGCTTATTATTTTATATTGACACTCAGCCCCCCCAGCCGATATAGTAAAAATTTATTACGGTATCTCTCTCTCATTTGATAACTTGCTAAGTATTCAGCTGTGCGAAGCTGATCAAATAAACAGAGGGTAAAAGGTGAATGTTTTTGAAAGGAGTATTGATGAAAAAGTATTCAGCAGTATGTACGCCCTTTTTTGCACTTGCTGTTGCCATGGTTTTTGCCCTGAACCTTGTTGCGTGTTCGGCCGCAGAGAATGACAAGAAGCCGGCAGAACAAAAGGGTGAAAAACCAAAGGCAGAAGCTCCTAAAGCACCGGCTCCCAAAGCTGATGCTAAACCAGCCGCAGCCGGGAAGGATGATTTTATCGTTCAGGTGAATGGCGAAAAATTGACCACCGCAGAAGTGGATGCAATGCTGGATGGCCAGATGGCCTCCATCTCAAAGCAGGTGCCTCCCGAGCAGATGGAGCAGGTAAAGGCGCAGCTTGAGCAAATGAAGGGCAAATGGCGCCAGCAGCTTTCAGATTATTTTATTCAGAAGACGGTCCTCGCGCAGGAAGCAGACAAGAAGAAGATTGTCGTTACGGACGATGAAGTGAATGCGCAGCTGAAGGAATACGAACAGCAGATTCCCCCGGGAACGAAGCTGGAGGATGTGCTCAAGCAGCAGGGTGTCAGCATTGAGAAACTGAAGGCCGATATTAATAATATCCTCAAGGCCAAGAAGCTGATGGATTCGCAGATTACGGCCGGCCCCGCCCCCACAGATGAAGAAATTAAGAATTATTATGATGTGAATAAGTCGAAATTTGATGAGCCGGAAAAGGTGCACGCACGCCATGTTCTTGTGAAGGCAAACGCTACAGATAACGAAACCGTGAAAAAGGCAAAAAAGGCTAAAATCGAAACTATTCGCAAGAAGCTTGTAGCACAAGGTGATTTCGCAAAGATAGCGCAGGAAAACTCCGATTGCCCCAGCAAAGCCAAGGGCGGTGATCTCGGTACGTTTTCGAAGGGGCAGATGGTGAAACCTTTTGAGGATGCCGCCTTCGGCCAGAAGGTCAATGAGATAGGCCCTGTGGTGGAAACCCAGTTCGGCTATCACGTCATTCAGACGCAGGAGCATTTGCCGGCAAAGACGAAAACCCTCGATCAGGTGAAGCCTGACATCATCAAGAGCCTTCAGGAGCAAAACAAACAGAAGGCCATTAAGGACTATATTGATGGTTTAACCAAGCAGGCAACCATCGTCTACGGTAAAAATTAAGAATGTTTTTTAAAGCAGAACATGAGCGCCCGCGGGTTTTATCCGCGGGCGCTTTTTTATGAATTGCAATTTTATGAAATATGCGTATACAGTGAAATAAGACAGCCGCCATGCGCAGGGCGGACAGATAGACATTTTGTTTGGGGAGGAGAGTATGAGTTCAGCAAGGCAAAACTGGTTCCAGATGGGAACATTTACGCTTCATCCGAACGATGATATCGATTATCCGCAGCCTTCCATGCGCTGTTATGCCAAAGATATGTGGTCGCCCGATACAGACATCTACGAAGTGGATGACGGCATGGTTATAATACTTGACATTGCAGGTATCACGCGTGATGAAGTGTCCATTGTTGTTGAGGGCAAGCTCCTGTCGGTTTCAGGGACTCGCCGCGAGCCTGATATACCCGGCAAGCAATCGGTCCACAGGCTTGAAATAGATTTCGGACATTTCCAGAAGCGTTTTCGAATACCGGCTGATATCGATGAGAACAGCATAGAAGCGCGGTATGAAAACGGCTTTCTGTATCTGCGTTTGCTCAGACGTGACAGCCGTTTAATTTTAGTTGAATAAAAGCGCAGACACAATCAGCTTAAGGCTGGATATAGTCTTAGTATAAGGAGATATCCATGGAAGAAAAAAAAGAGCTGCCCGCCGACATGTCCCCTGATGAACAGCAGGCCGTAGATGCTGAAAAATCACATATCCCTTCGCAATTGCCGATTTTGCCTTTGACCAACTTTGTTGTTTTTCCCCATGCCATAGGGCCTATTTCAGTCAAAAACGCCAGCTATGCCCGCATGATCAACGAGGCTGCGGTGCGCGACCGCTTTCTGGGCCTTACCTTGATACGGAGTCAGCAGGTCGATACTCCCGATACATCCGATTTGTGCATGGTTGGTACAGCGGCGCGCATCATCAAGCTTATGAATACCGGGGAGGGGGAAGTAAGCTTTATCTGTCAGGGGATTGCCCGCATGCAGATAGATACTTTTATTCAAAAAGAACCCTATATTACGGCTGAAGTTCGGATACTGGATGAAGAGGCCAATCGCAGTGATGAATTGGATGCCATGCTTGATACGCTTCGCAATCAATTTGCCCGCCTTGTGGATGCATCGCCGCAGCTTTCTGATCAGCTTAAAATTATCGCTGCTACTCTTAATGACTATGCGCGCATTATTGATTTTTCCGTTGCTAACTCCTCATCCGATGCTCACAAGCAGCAGGAGGTGCTGGAAGAGCGTCAGATTCGTGAGCGGTTTCGAAAAGCTCTTGGCATCATTCAGACCGAGATTCAAAAGATGGACTTGAGCAACAAGATACAGTCCGAGATAGCTGAGGAGTTCGGCCAGCGTCAGCGCGAGCACCTTCTGCGCGAGCAGCTGAAAAAGATACAGGCGGAACTCGGTGATAAGGATGATCAGCAGGTTGAAATTGAAGGATTGAGGGCCAGAATCAAAGAAGCCCGCCTTTCGGCAGAGGCTGAAAAGGCCGCGATCAAGGAGGTTGAACGGCTTGCCATGATGTCGCCTGCGGCAGCTGAATATTCCGTATCAAGAACCTATATCGACTGGCTTACTGGCCTGCCATGGGATAGGGCCACTGAGGACAATCTTGACATACTCAGCGTTGAAAAGGTTCTGCATGAGGACCACTATGATCTTGAAAAGATCAAGAAGCGCATTGTGGAATATGTGGCTGTGCGCAAGCTTAAAAAAGATATGAAGGGCCCGATACTGTGTTTTTATGGCCCGCCGGGTGTTGGCAAAACATCACTCGGACGTTCGATAGCCCGGGCGCTTGGCCGGACGTTCATTCGCGTTTCACTTGGCGGGGTGCGCGATGAGGCTGAAATCCGCGGCCATCGCCGGACCTATGTCGGGGCGCTGCCGGGGCGTATCATTCAGAATATGAAAAAAGCAGGCTCCACTAATCCTGTCTTCATGCTTGACGAAATCGACAAGCTGGGAATGGATTTCAGGGGGGACCCCTCGTCAGCACTGCTGGAAGTGCTTGATCCGGAACAGAATCACGCATTTTCAGATCATTATCTTGAGGTCCCTTTTGATCTTTCAAATGTTTTTTTCATAACGACGGCAAATGTCATCGATGTCATACCAGCGGCTCTCCGCGACCGGCTTGAAGTGCTGGAGCTTCCCGGTTACACCGAGCTTGAAAAACTGCATATCGCGCGGGCATTTCTTGTGCAGCGTCAGCTCGCGGAACACGGCCTTACGGAAGATAATCTCACCATTTCAGATGATGCCATACGGCTGGTTATCCAGGAGTATACACGTGAGGCGGGGGTGCGTAATCTCGAGCGGGAGATTGCAGCAATTTTTCGCGGCGTGGCCCGAAAGGTTGCCGAGGGCTCGCTTACGCATATGGATATCGGAAAAACCGATGTGCCGAAATTCCTGGGCCAGCAAAAATATTTTTCAGATATTGCGGAGCGCATAACCATGCCCGGAATCGCCACCGGCCTTGCCTGGACGCCATCGGGCGGCGATATTCTTTTTGTCGAAGCAACAAAGATGGACGGCGCCAAAGGTCTTATCATAACGGGCCAGCTGGGCGATGTTATGAAGGAGTCTGCTCAGGCCGCTTTGAGCTATGTGCGTTCAAACGCACGGGAGCTTGGCATACGGCCCGATTTTTACAAAAAGATGGACATTCACCTGCACATTCCCGAAGGGGCGATTTCCAAGGACGGCCCTTCCGCAGGCATTCCCATGGCCTGTGCGCTTACCTCGATGCTTACGGGGAAACTGGTTCGCTCCGATATTGCCATGACCGGGGAGATCACGCTGCGGGGCAAGGTGCTCCCGATAGGAGGACTGAAGGAGAAGGTTCTTGCTGCCAAGCGGGCCGGCATCACTACCGTTATTCTGCCGCGGCTTAATAAAAAAGATCTCGATGAAACGCCCGATGTGGTTAAAGCTGATATGACATTTGTTTTTGTTGACCGTATTGATGAGGCGATCAAAGCTGCGCTGGTTGCTGAGCTACGGCCTGCGGGAAAGAAAACGCGGAGAAAGCCGGTTGCGCGCAAGCAAAAAGCTTCATAGCGCAGGACCGGGCAGCCTGGCGAGATAGTCGGCGAACAGCGCCTCATGGTCTCCTTCATCATCGAGCACATTTTTTATTATTCCGGCAAGTTCAGCGTAGGCTGCAAAACGTTCAAGCTGACCGCTGTATCGCTCGCGGGCTTTTTTTTCAAGTGCTATATCGCTCGTCAGCATGGCTTTGACATCAGGGCTCTGGTCTATGGGCCAGGGGGTAAACCGGGGTGTGCCGCCGTATTTGGTGATGAGGTCTGAGAAGAAGAGGATATGGGACATCTCGTCAAGGGCAGCAGATTTAAATGAATCCGAAAGCATTTCGTCGATGCCTTTTGCCGAGATGCGGTGGCAGATGTATTGAAGCGCCGCCTGAAACTCTTCGTTCATGTTTTCCGTAAGGCTGTTCAGCACGTCCTCTCGATCCCGCTCATTCTTGAATTGCATCATAGCTGGTTCTCCTTCCGGGGTTTTTATATGTACAAGGTAAACAATCAGCAGCCATGCCGGCTTTGAAGTTCATCGGTTTTCAGAAATGCTGTTTCTGCTGTACGGTCATTGTTTCCTGATACGGCTTAACTGGCTTTTTCATCCATGGCAACCACAAAGGCCCCTGGATATCCTTTTTGTTTGAGACTGTCAGCCTCCTGCTGAGCCTTTTGCAGGTCTTTGTATGCCCCTACCTGCACGCGGTAATACCGCTCGCGGTCGCGTGCTGCGGGCGGCTGAATGGAGGCTTTTTCATAGCGCTGCCGCATGGTTTTCCGTAAGTTGATGGCATTTGCCACCTGCTGAAAAGCTCCTATCTGTATGGTGAAATTGCCGTACTGGAAATCAGGCACTGACTCAGCCTTCCAGACTGTTTTACCTTTCAGGTCGGTTTTTTCAGCCACCTGTACCGCCTCTACCCGGACCGGGATAGTGCCGGGCTGCACCATGCCGAGTTTTTGTGCCGCAGTATAGGAGAGGTCGATAATACGGCCGGCCACAAAAGGACCGCGGTCATTGATGCGCAGGATGACCGCTTCGCCATTGTTTTTATTGGTCACCTTAACATGCGTTCCAAGGGGAAGGGTTTTGTGGGCTGCTGTCATGTCGTACATATTGTAGACTTCGCCGCTTGAGGTCGGCTTGCCATGAAAAATGTCCCCGTACCAGCTTGCTATACCATTTTCAGTATAGCCCTGGGCTGATGGAATGGGGTAGTACCAGACGCCGTATATTTGATACGGCCGCTGGCTTCGCGGTATACCCGCTGTTGGTTTTGGCTGTGCCTGAGGAGGTAGCATGCGCCCCGCGCAGGCGCAGAAAAGAAATGACGATGCCAGAATGAAAGCGCAAGCTTTGAGACAGCTATAGGGGAACCGGGGTTTCGTAATGAGCATAGTGCCTGTGTGCATGTTTTTTGTAAAAATACCATTCAAAGAAGCGCAGTGCAAGAAAAAGGGGCATGCACGTATATAAACTCTCTCCGGAATAATTCTCCGACGGCCCGGCAGCGGCTGCTGCGCTGCGCGCGCCGCCTTGAATTTTTTGGAAAACCTGATTATTCCAGAGTGTATTGTAAATTTTTATTGACTTCACAAGCGTATCTGTTATGCATTTATATGAAGTTACAACAGGGATAAAATTCAAAATTTTGCGGAAGGCGCCGGTATGAAGCTCTATAAGGAAATTCTGACCAAGACTCTTGAGACGATTGTAAATCACTATGGCAAGGATCATTTTACGGACCTGACAAAGACATTCATATGCCCCAAATGCAGCACGGCATATCTTTCTTTTATTTCTTCCGATCTTATCCTTTACAGCAATGCAGGAAGCAATGGCTGGCGCATCTACGGCGTGCTTGAGGAGGATGAATCCCTTGATAAAATTTGTGACTGCCAATAAGTTGTCATTTTAAAAAAGGGGAAAAACTGATGCCAGAGAACGAAACCGCAAAACAGGATGAAGTGACTGTTGGAGAATACAAGGGCAATCCGGTTATTACCCTGCCCATCGGGCCGCGGGGCGGATTTACGTTCGGCCTCACCAAGGCGCGGGCGATTATAAAGTACCTTGATGACATTAAAAGTTTTATTGAAAAGAATGAACCGAAGCAGGAATAGCCTTTGATTGAGCTTGCCTGCCGCCTTTTATGCAAGGCGGGATTTGCTGCATGCTTTCCGTCTTGTTTGTACCACTGCTGCAGGTATGGCCGCACCTCTGAATTGGGAATGCTTAAGGGTTCCATGTATAACAAAAAAGCCGCTGCGAATTTCGCAGCGGCTTTTTTGTTCTTTAAAACGGGCTTAAGATTTTTGTACCTGACCGACCACC
>JAFGCP010000250.1 GCA_016932595.1 Deltaproteobacteria bacterium | reverse complement strand
CTTCGACTCAAGGCGGTTGAAACCTCACAGTCCTTTTCAAAGCTTGTAAATGACGCCATCAAGGAAGCCCTCGCGGAGGATGCTGAAGATATTGCAGCCTTTGAAAAAAGAGCCAAAGAGCCGTTAATCAGCTATGAAGTGATGATCAAGAGGCTGAAAAAAAATGGCCGAATATAAAATCTATTTCAAAGAATCCGTTGAAAAAGATTTTCGCACACTACCAAAGAACGATCTCCGGAAAATACTCTCACGCATTGAGGCGCTTGCAAAAGACCCGAAGCCTCCGGGCCACGAAAAACTTACAGGGCAAGACAGATATCGCATCCGCCAGGGACACTACAGGATCATCTATTTTGTCCATGATAAAGAGCTTACCGTTTGGGTAGTAAAGGTTGGGCAGCGAAAAGAGGTTTACCGCTGAAGCAGGGCGGCTGTCCTTAGCGTGTTGGCCTGGCAATTTAATTGAAAACCCATATCGATCATGCTATTGTAATACGAAAATAATCGATGGAGGTTTTGACATGCAATCAGTTACCGTATCGCCAAAATATCAGGTTGTTATACCAAAAAATGTAAGAGAGTCCATGCATCTTCGCCCGGGACAAAAAATGCAGGTTGTAGAATATGCCGGGCGTATCGAGCTTATACCGGAACGCGATATAAAAGAACTCCGTGGATTCCTCAAGGGCATCAATACCGAATTCAAACGGGAAAAAGATAGAATATGAATATCGTGGATTCTTCGGGCTGGCTTGCATACTTTGCAGATGAGCCTCATTCAAGGCATTTTATTGCACCGTTGCATGATGCAACATCGCTTATTGTACCAACAATAACGATATATGAAGTTTTTAAGGTGATTCACCGGGAGGCAACCGAGAATGAAGCCCTGCAGGCAATTGTTGCCATGCAAAAAGGAACCGTTGTGGATTTAAAAGCGCCACTGGCCATCGCTGCTTCAAAGCTGAGCCTGGAGTATAATCTTCCAATGGCAGACAGTATTATTCTCGCAACGGCGCAGGAATTTAATGCCATAATCTGGACCCAGGATTCGGATTTTAAAAATATACCCAATGTGAAGTACTTTCCAAAAAAATAAACTACCCTTCAGGGCTCCCACTCCCGGAAAACCCTTCACCGGCGCATTGTACGGACAGGCATCAAAGACCTGCCGGCCATGCTTTTTCCACCTGCTCCTTCAAGCCGCATATATTTTTACATTGCGCGGTAAACGGGATCATACTATGTTAAATATATAATTATTATTTTAAATAAAGAGGCGCTGATTATGCATATGGCAGACGCGCTTATTTCGCTGGCTGTGGGCGCTACCCTGTGGGCGGCTTCAAGCGGGCTCATCGCGTATTGCTCGAAAAAAGTCCGCGCAGAGCTCGACGACCGTAAGGTTCCGCTCATGGGCGTTCTGGGCGCTTTTGTGT
This sequence comes from Deltaproteobacteria bacterium, assembly GCA_016932595.1. Taxonomy (GTDB): domain Bacteria; phylum Desulfobacterota; class WTBG01; order CAIYCZ01; family CAIRTM01; genus CAIWCT01. Next base: position 4,011 of record JAFGCP010000250.1, on the reverse strand, counting down.
TTGCCGCGCAGATGATCAATTTCAGCATTCCCGGCACCGGCGCGGCGGGGAAACATAGCTTTTGATTTTTTGGGTTCGCCCTTGGGATGGTATCCTTTTCATAAGGATCGGTTGTCCCAATGATTGGTGGAGTTGCAAAATTCAGCAATGCTTGACGGGCTTAACCCAACCTACAAAACTGCAAACAGTTTAACAGATATGATGATAGTCTTCTTCCAAAAAAGGCTCTGATTCATGACCTCAAACGACACGCAACTGTTCAACCTCAACTACCTTGACATTCTTTCCCGTCAGGACACGCCCCTGCACCGCCTTGACCCGCGGGCGAAAGTGATGACCGTGTGCATCTTTATTGTTACCGTCGTTTCATTCGGCAAATATGAGATCGCTGCGCTTTTGCCTTTTTTTCTGTTTCCGGCGGTTATGATCGGCCTTGGCAATCTGCCGGCGGCATATCTTGGGCGGAAGCTTCTTGTGATACTGCCCTTTGCCCTGCTCATCGGCATTGCAAATCCGGTGTTTGACCGCGAGGTGCTCTTCAGAATCGGGCCTTTTTCTGTTTCCGGCGGCTGGATTTCCTTCTGCTCTATTATTCTTAGATTTGTTTTGACAGCTCTTGCCGCACTTATTCTTATTGCAACTACGGGGTTTATGGGCGTCTGCGCCGTGCTTGAGCGCCTGGGGCTGCCGCGGGTTTTTACTGTGCAGCTGCTGTTTATTCACCGGTATCTGTTTGTGCTATCCGATGAGGCTGCCCGCATGTCGCGGGCCCGGGCGCTGCGCTCTTTCGGCAATCGCGGCATGACGCTTACAACATTCTGCCCCCTTGTGGGCCATTTGCTGCTGCGGACCATCGATCGTGCGCAGCGTATCTATCTTGCCATGGTGTCGCGGGGATTTACCGGAAGCCTGCGCATGCGCAGCAGGCTCGGCTTCGGTCGCCGGGAGGCCCTGTTTACCGCCGGCTGGGCCGCGGCATTCATGCTCATGCGTATCGTGAACCTGCCCGAGGCAGTGGGGCGGGCTGTTGAAGGGATGTTACGATGAGCCACCATATTATCGAAGTTGCGGACCTCCGCTACACCTACCCCGACGGCACGCATGCCCTGCAGGGCGTGTCATTCAGGGCTGTGCATGGCGAATCGGTGGCTGTTGTGGGAGCCAACGGTGCCGGCAAGTCAACGCTGCTTTTGCACCTGAACGGCTATCTGATGCCGTCTCAGGGCAAAATCCGCATCGGCGATCTGCCCCTTGCCAAAGGCACGCTGCAGGAAATCAGGCGCACGGTCGGGATGATTTTCCAGGACCCCGATGACCAGCTCTTTATGCCCACGGTGTATGATGATGTGGCCTTTGGCCCGCTTAATCTGGGCCTGCCGCTTGACGAGGTCGATATGCGGGTGGCAAAAGCGCTCGACCTGGTCGGCGCAGCGCATCTGAAGGACAAGCCTCCCTACCGGCTCTCAGGGGGCGAGAAGCGGCGCGTGGCCATAGCAACGGTCATGTCAATGTCGCCCGATATTCTGGTGCTCGACGAGCCCACAACCGGCCTCGACCCTCTGGCCCGGCGGCAGCTCATCGGGCTGCTCGGGAATTTTCAGCATACAAAAATTATTGCAAGCCATGATCTTGATATGGTGGCAGACCTGTGCGAGCGTACCATCGTGCTGCATGAGGGTGCTGTCCGGGCCGACGGCCCCACGGCCGATATTTTCAGGGACGATGCCCTGCTTGCGGCCTGCAGGCTGGAAAAGCCGCTTTCGATGCAGAAATGTCCTGTGTGCGCCCCCAAAATAAATAAAGGCGTGCTTATGACACACGACCATCATTGAAGGATTGCCATGACGGCATCACGCGGCATTATCGTTCTCATGGGCTCCGGGGAACTCACCTCTACCATGGTGGAGGTGCATAAGGATTTGCTGGCGCGCCTCGGGCCTGCGGCGCGGGCGGTCTTTCTGGACACGCCTGCCGGGTTTCAGCTCAATGCCGATCTGCTGTCGCAGAAGGCTGTCGATTATTTCAGGGCGCATGTGCACCGGGGGCTTGAAATTGCCTCACTTAAATTCTATGAGACAGAAAGAACCCATGGCGCTGAAAAAGCATTTCAGACCCTGCGGGCCGCTGACTTTGTTCTCATCGGGCCAGGCAGCCCGACCTATGCCGTGCGGCAGTGGCGCGCAAGCCCGGTGCCCGATATTCTGCACAAGCGCATCCGGGACGGCGCCTGCCTGATTGCGGCAAGCGCAGCAGCCCTTACGGTGGGCAGCTATACCCTGCCGGTCTATGAAATTTACAAAGTGGGAGAAGACCTGCACTGGGTTGAGGGGCTGAATCTGCTCGGGCAATTCGGTATCAAAGCAGCGGTCATTCCGCACTGGAACAATGCCGAGGGCGGAACGCATGACACGCGTTTCTGCTATATGGGCGAGCCCCGGTTCAGGCAGCTTGAAAACATGCTGCCCCCGGAGGCTCTGGTCATAGGCCTTGATGAGCATACGGCCTGCATCATCGACCTTGAGCGGGAAGAGGCTCTTGTCAGGGGCATAGGCCGGGTCATTGTCCGCACGAGAACCACGGAGGCGGCTTTTTCAAAGGGCGAGCGGTTTTCACTCGGGCTGCTGCGGGGCGAAACCGCAGGGCATGATCAGCGGCTGTCGTTCCTGCAGCCTGAAACCGTTCAGGAGCCGGCAGGCGCGCCGCAGAACTCCTTCTGGCAGCAGGTGCATGCTCTGGAGGGCTCTTTCCGGCACGGGCTTGAGGAAAACTCCTGGGAGGAGACAACCGGGGCGCTGCTGTCTCTTGATGAGGCCATCTGGAAAGCCCATGAGCAGGGCGAAAGCGGGGAGTTTATTTCCCAGGCGCGGGAAGCTCTGCGGGACATGCTGGCCGATCTCGGGAAACGGCTGGGCGCTGAGCCTGCGGGGGCTGCTTCTGCTGTAGAGCCTCTGGTTGACGGGCTGATTGCGCTTCGCGCGAGGCTGCGCGATGAGCAGAAATGGGAGGAGGCCGACGCGCTCAGGCTGTGTATGGAACACGGCGGCATCATACTTGAAGATGACAAGGACGGTACCCGCTGGCATATGAGGTCATAAAATCAGCGGGATAAAGGAGGGCGGCATGTACGAGCATCCGCAGCTTGCTGTTTTATGTATAAGCAATACGGGAGACGGCAGCCTTGCCCCGTTTGCCTCCTATCTCAAGGCTCTCCGCCATATTCGGTTTGAAGTAAAAGATCATCTGCCGCAGGACCTGGCGCCGTATCGCGTCATTATTACCGCCGGCGCTTCATTAGACGGCTCCGGTGAGAAGAGCCTGAGCGATTTTGTGCGCGCAGGCGGCGGGTGGCTTGCGTTTGCCGGCACCGCCGATAAAGAACTTACTCGGATTTTCGGTGTCCGGTTCGGACCTGCCGGACCTGCGGCTGAAGTCAGGGTTATGTTTACAGATAAAAACAATCCCCTGGCTGTGCGCCTGCCCGATGCCGTGTATGTGACCGGCACATTCAGGCCCCTTGAGCCTGCGGAACCTGATGCTGAAACAGTTTTATATGCCGACTGGCAGTATACGCACCAGGCTGTTCTCATCATGCGCAGGGAAGGCGCGGGCAGGCTTGCCTGCACAACCCTTTCCCCTTATGATAATGCGGCGCTGCATCAGGTGCTCTACCGGGTTCTGCGCCGGCTTGGGGCATGCGCGGATCGGACCTCGCCTCTTGGCGTCGGCATACTTGGCTATGCCCCGTCGGTCGGCAAGCTCCATGGCTGCGGCATTATGGCCACCGCGGGCATGGAGCTGAACGGGGCATGCGATCTAAGCACTGAGCGGCTCAATCAGGCAGGCAAAGACTTTCCCGGCATTGCGACCTATACAACAAGTGCTTCCCTTGCAGCCGACCCTGCCATTGACCTTGTGATTATTGCAACTGCCCCCAACACGCACGCGAAATTGAGCATAGAGATGCTGCAGGCGGGCAAGCATGTCATCTGCGAAAAGCCCTTAGCCCTTACT
>JAFGCP010000249.1 GCA_016932595.1 Deltaproteobacteria bacterium | reverse complement strand
GCACATATACTCGGGCAGGGTTTCGGGGTTTGCCAGCTCAGCAGTAAGCGCCTCGCGGTCATATGCGCCGCCGGGTTCAAAGGCACGGTCCGGTTTTTCAAGCAGGGTGATGAGGTTGCGGTTGTCGCGGGGCAGCTGCAGCAGGCGCAGGAGGTCCGCGTCATCAGGATGCACAAGCCCGGCGGTCTGAGCGATGAACTCAGCGGCAGACAGGGGCAGGCGAGAGGCATCCGGGCTGATGTCGGCAAGGCCGGCTACAAGATCATAATAGTTTCGTGCCCACACAGCTTATTCTCCAAACAGAAACGCGCGCATCCTGGGCCGCAGATAGTCCTTGAAATACTCCCTGAAATCCTCATCGGTAAGGCTGATTTTATACGTTGAGCCGCTCGGCTGCACCTGGAAGCCGGCCTTGATGTTTTTTGAAAATCGCAGCTTCAGGCCTGCGGCAAGCTCCCGGCTGAGGCCCGCTTCAAGCGCAGCGCCAAGCCGCTCGCGCCCGGCCTCCGGCAGCAGCACTTCAATGCCTGATACTTCCCGGGCGGCAGGGCTCCAGTTCTGCAGAATGATTTTAAGAAATTCGGTGATGGTTGCGGTATCGGAGAGGGATGCCGTGAGAGGCTTTTCCACCACGCGGGCCGTGATTGCGTCAAGAATCTGCTGCTTGAGTGAGTTCATGGCCTGCGTTGCCGCCAGGCGCATGTCCGACTCCATGTTCTGTCTCGTGTCGGCTGCTTTTTTTTGCGCCTCGGCGATGATCTTTTCGGCCTCGCGGCGTGCGCCCTCGATGATTGCGGCGGACTGCTTGCCGGCTGCTGCTATGATTTCACCGGCCTGCTGCTCGCCTTTTTCCACGCCTTCACGGTAGATTTTTTCAGTGAGTTCCTGAAGCTTGCTGTCCATGCATGGGCCTTCCTTGTATTGTGTATGAACATTTCGGGGAACTGCCATGACAACTGAGGCTGCGCAACGTAGCGTTCCGAACATGTCGGCCGCCCTGTGACGGCTCGGAGCGCCGCAGGATGTGCGTCCCTTTTTCAACGGCTGCTGAAAGTGGATCAACATATAGCAAATGCAAGCGCTAAAAGCAAATTTTAACAAAAAAGCAGACTGTGGAAGATGGGGGGGTGGGAAACCGGCATGAGGATTCGGGTTTCAGGTGGAAGGGTACATGACAGGAGAAAACATCCTGCCTGCAAACGCAGCAGGGGCTCAAAATTTTGAGCCCCTGCGAAAAACTCGCAGTGCTGGCCGGTGCAGATGAATCCCCACAATGGGCACAGGGGCTAGTACGGGAGCGGCAGCATTTAAAAAGGGAATCTGTCGACTTTGAATGAATACGGATGAGTTGCTTTAATCGGCATTTTGAGGTCATTTTCCCGGGATACAGTGTTGTGCATTTCTTTTCCCCGGATCTGTGCTGCATGATCAGCAGAGCTGCGTGCATGCGAAGGGTGAGGATTCCAGCCGACAACAGCAATCATGATCTGGAAGGCGATGACATAGGCTACCGTTACATGCCAGCCTTTGCCGATATAGGCCAGCGTGTTTTTAGTTTGCGGATACATAGTGGATAAAGCCACTCCTGCTGATGAGCCGAACCAGATCATGGAGCCGCCAAAGCCCACGCTAAAGGCCAGTACTCCCCAATCATACCCACCCTGCTCAAGGCATAGCTTGGTAAGCGGTATATTGTCAAATACCGCGGAAACAAAGCCCCAGGTAAAAGCCGACCACATGGAGGCCGCGGGCAGTTCATGTACCGGCATCAAGGAGGCACTGGCTACCAGCGACATGAGGAACATGGTGCCCTGCCAGGCATTTTTAATTTCCCGCCAGGGCGTGGCGCTGAACAGCGTGCCCAGAGCAATGGCAAGCCATACGCCGAGAGCCGGGAAATCAAACAGCACATTGGCGGCTATGGCGCCCGCTAAAATCATGAGAACGACGAAGAGCTTATTCCATTGTATCGTAACGTTTTCTGGTGCGTTTTTGGCAATCGGGTTGAATGTATGCTGCTGCAGCGAGCCGACGACTCCGAAAATCGTGAAGGCGGCAATCGATGCGACAAAAGCATGGCTGACATCAAAGGGGCTGACGCCATCAATCCACATAAGCGTCGTTGTGGTATCCCCGACAACGCTGCCTGCGCCGCCGGCATTGGATGCGGCAACAATGGCAGCCAGATAGCCGAGATGCACTTTCCCTTTGAAAACGACCAGGGCAATGGTGCCGCCGATCATGGCAGCAGCGATATTATCCAGGAATGAAGACATCACCGCAATGAACAGCAGCAGGAAAAGGCCGCCGGTCCAGTTGCCGGGTAAAATTTTCGGGAGAAAATCAGGTATGCCCGATTCTTCAAAATGCTTGGCTAAAATGGCAAAGCCCAGCAGCAGACCCGCCAAATTAAGTAAAACAGGCCATTCGCCCTGGCGCAGGTCTTTATCAATAATCTGGGTGAAAAAATCCTGTGTGCCGAAAAAATGCCGGGCAAAGTTTAAGCCGGGGTCGAAAAAAAGTTTAAAAAGAATTATGGCGGCCAATCCGGCTAAAGCCACATGCATGGTTTTATCGTGCAGTAAAGCTACGCCAAGCAGAGTAAGCGCAAAAATGATAAACTCAAAACGCACCGGCCCGATGGCGGGCACCGCACCTGCTTCAGCGGCAAAAGCGGTGAGCGGTAAAAACAGAAGCGCAGAAAGAGCCGTGAAAAATGCCGGCGTTTTTTTTGAAACCACCATAATATCCTCCCAAAATATTAGGTT
>JAFGCP010000030.1 GCA_016932595.1 Deltaproteobacteria bacterium | reverse complement strand
TTCCCCTTCGGGGTTTTGGTTATCTGGGGGCTCAACCATGACGAGACCCGGAAATTGCTGGAAGATCTCAAGCCCTTCGATCGCGAGCCGCTCGAAAAACCGATCATTGATGAATTCACCTATGATCTTTCCGCTGGTGAAACCCGCATCCATGAGGATTGCATCAGGCTGGCAGCCGATACCGTAGTCGAGCGGCTGGCGGTTTCCTATGGCATCGCCCAGTCGGTCAAGCTTTCCGAGTTTGAGGAGTATGCCCAGCGTACAATCGAAAATACCGCGCATATCCCCCGCACGATCGCCGAGACCGGTCGGCTCAAGCTCAGCCGGCGCGCCATTGCAAAGATGCGGGGCATGCTCTACCTGGTGGAGAGCGATATCAACCTGAATTTCGATCTTCTGGATACCCCTGAATTTTTCTGGGAATATCCGGAAGTCGAGCATAGCTACACGCTCACCGCAACCTATCTGGATGTGAAATCGCGCATCGAGGTCCTGAATAAAAAAGTACATGTTATCCACGAACTCTTCGATATGCTTGCCGAAGAACAAAAGCACAAGCACTCAACGATGCTTGAGTGGATCATCATCTGGCTCATCACTATCGAGGTGCTGTTTTTCCTGATTCATGATATCCTGAAATGGTTTTGAGGGCTGACGTCTTTTACGCAGAAGGTGGTGGCAGGGGGGAGCATGCACCTTTCAGGTTTTTACAATCCGCACGCGCAGGCCGAACAGGTCGGTAAATAATTGCGCCTTGCGCTGGAGCGACCAATGCTCCAGATCGCGGAACCCCGTGCCGGTAATTTTTAAATCCAGATAGGGCTGCCGGACGCTCGCGTTAAGGCGTTTAATGGTTTGCGCATGATCACGGTCCAGAGCGTCGGCAATCCGCAGCAGAGAGGCCATCTTGGCAACGCGCAGGCGCTGGGATTTGGTCAAACGGGCGAATTGGTCATGATGCGGTTGCGGGCTGTTCTTCCGGTGATACCGGGCGATGTTTGCGGCCATCAGCATGTCCTCGGAGCTGAATCCCGGCAGCTCCGATTGGGCGATCAAATACAGGGAATGCTTATGGTGCTTTTTATAGCTTATGTAGGCGCCGATGTCGTGCAGCAGAGCGGCAACCATTAAAATGCGATGATCGTCCTGGTCAAGACCATGGAGCGTCTGCAGCTGTTCAAAAAGCGCCAGCGCCAGCCTGCAGACCTGCTGGCCGTGAGCTTCGTGAAACTGGTAGCGCCTGCCCAGGCTAACGGTTAAATGCAGCAATTGTTTTTCTTTTCGATGGGTGTAGGTAGAATTGAGCGTCAGGCGATCCGCCAAATCCAGAAGGATGCCCTCCTTTGTTCCCACATAGGGCACCAGCATGCTTTTCTGGCCGCTTAATGCTGCAAGGTGCGCATAGACCACGGCGGCAGGCACGACCACATCGGCCCGGTCCTGATACATTCCCCAGCGCACCATGCGCTGTTTAACCGACAGGCGCGGCAGTTCTTCCATGAGGCGCTTGAGCCCTGAAACGGATAAATTCCGTATGCCCCCGGTTTTCTGAGGAGCGTCCGCCATTTTGGCCAGTTCCTCGATATTTCCGCCCGTGGCAATAAACCCGGCCAGCGGTACACGAAGGTCCCCCAGTGACAGGCGCAGCGTGGCAACATACTCTTTCAGCAGTCGAACGTACTGCCTGGGGCTGCCAGTGGAGGATTTAAAATCTTCCAAAAGCCTGACAGCGCCGATAGTGTGCGTTTCGCTGGTCAGTACCCCGCTTTGATTGACCAGCGCGACTTCAAGGCTGCCGCCGCCCAGATTTGCAAGAAGCCAGGGGGCTTTTCCCAAAGGGACAAGGTGCTTGAGCGAGCGGTACACGAGCTGCGTTTCTTCCGATCCGCTTACAATCTCAAGCGGTATGCCTAACTGTTCATAAACGTGCTGGGCGAATTTTTTGCCGTTTGTGCTTTCACGAACCGCACTGGTGGCAATGACACGGTAGTGCTGGATGTTTAAAATGCGCAACCGCTCCTGAAACCGCGCCAAAGCCTGCAGCGCGGCCTTTATGCCGTCTGAGGCCAAACGGCCATTTGAGAATGTGCCTGCCCCTAACCGAATCGGCGCACGCTCCGATTCCAGGACTATGTATCGGGAAGAATTTAAAAATTCAGCGGCTAGGAAGCGAATGGCATTGGAGCCGATGTCCACAGCTGCTACCCGCAGAGGAAAGTCTTTTTTTTGATGATGCGCGGGGGAGGCGAGCCGGATTTTTTTGTCCGGAGGTGCGTGTCGATGCAATGCTATGATTTTTGCGGGCTCCATTTTTTTCATTACCGCAAAGGTGAGTCGGGGTTTTCTTTCATACATATAAGCTGTACTCTTTTTTTGTTATAAACATGTTAAGGCTGAGTTAAAACAGGGTTATAATTTTTGTGTTCATATAAAGGCGTGCAGATTGACCGGCCTTTTTTTAAAGGCATTGCAGGCCCGGTGCGGCTGCGCCGGTAATGGCGCAATGCACGTCACGTTTCGTTTTCAAGCGCTTCTCTGGCTTTCAGCAGCTCCTGCCGGTGATGTTCGTCCACGGCGGGATAAGCCAGTTTCAGGCCTTTCAGGGTTTGGTAAATCACTCCAGCCACGGCAATGCGCGTAAACCACTTGTGGTCGGCAGGCACGACGTACCACGGGGCATGCTTGGTGCTGGTGTTGTTCAGCATGTCTTCATACGCCGCCTGATACTCGCCCCAGTGCCGGCGTTCCTGTGCGTCGGCCATTGAAAATTTCCAGTTCTTCTCGGGCAGGTCGATGCGCTCCAGAAAACGTTTTTTCTGCTCGTTTTTTGATACGTTGAGAAAAAATTTCACTATGACCATTCCGTTGTCGACCAGATATTTCTCAAAGTTGTTGATTTCACGGAAGCGCCGCTGCCAGATCTTTTTATCTTTGAATTCGGGCGGGAGCTGCTGGCGCTCCAGAATTTCGGGGTGCACGCGCGCGACCAGCACTTCTTCATAATAGGAGCGGTTGAAGATGCCGATGTTGCCGCGTTCGGGCAGGGCCTTGAAGTTGCGCCACAGGTAGGTGTGATCGAGCTCTTCGGCAGACGGGGCTTTAAAGCTGTAGACCTGCGTGCTCTGCGGATTCAAGCCTGACATGACGTGCTTGATGGTGCTGTCTTTGCCTGCTGCGTCCATTGCCTGAAAGATGATCAGCATGCTGTAGGTGCTTTGCGCATACAGCTTATTCTGGCAGTCTGCCAGCAGCCGGACCCCTTCGGCCAGTAGCTTTTGCGCTTCTTTTTTCTGCACGAGCCCGCCTGTGTCGCCCGGATCATAGTCTTTCCTGAGCTTAATTTTTTTGCCGGCCGGCACAATGAGCATGTCGATAAGACGGTCGATTTTTGCAGCCATGGGCATGTCCTCGCGCATGAGATTGCTATAAGAGCCTACCGCTCGGCTCAGGAACCAAGTGGAGCCGGCTTGCACAGCCTCTCGGCATCTTTTGCAGCCCTGCCGCACTTTTTACATACAAAGCGGGCATCGCGCACCAGCTTTTTATACTCCTGCAGGTTTTCTTTTAAACAGTCTTTTTTCAGCTCGCACAAGGTTTTTACTTTTGACCCCATAACACCTCACGTTTTTGCTTTTCGTGCCCCCGTTGAGGCGGACGTTGACGATAGTGATGCGCCCCGCCTGCCCGGCGAAGCTTGTTTTGCTGGAAAGTGTGAAGCCGCAAATTTAATGTTGGATGAAACAGCAATGTATGGAAAATAAACAATGTACTTGATAGAATGTAGCATGTTCAGTATTCAAGCGCAATTGGCATGGGATATTCTTATTGATCTTTTTGTACTACAGGCAGGCATGGTTTTCGATACTATGGCGGTATGTGTTGCACGATTTTATCGTATAGAAAGCCGCGTACAGGGTATCTGTTTACTTCATTCCTGATGAACAGCAGGCGTTCATAAGGAGATTGACAGGCATGTACAGCGCCCCGTCACTTGGCCCAGGGGAAAAATCAGATTGACGCTGCATAATCAGTGCATTGCGCCGCAGTCTTTCAACAACTGCTGCACCACGGGTGTCACAAGACATTGCTCATCGGAACGCACTTCCTCTAAAACTGCTTCTATAAGATCATAGAGCGTTGTAACGATATGAACCGATTGCCTGTGTGTATGCTTCGTCGTACAGCCCGTAAATAACGCCATGACACCTCCCCTTCTGCGTGTTAGAGAATAATCCGGAAGCATGCCCCCTTTACAGTGCACGGGAAATACATCGCAGCCCGTGGCATACATTGTCTCCACTTTGTAGCCCATGATGAAAAATAAAATTACAACTCAAAAGCTGGCTACAGCCGCAGCTGTCAGATGCGGGCCGAAAAAGCTTTTTCGCAGGGCTCAATCGATTGCGACGCACGGTGTTCCATGACGGAAGTACAGCATTCATGCGGCGCCGGACCGCCAGAGGAGGCTTACAAGGAAAATCAGTACCGCAATACAGCAGCTGAAACTGTACCTTTTTCCGTCCAGCGATAACGCCCGCTTTTGTTTCAACTGGCTCTCCTCGTTTGCCTATGCTTCTTCACGGACCATTCCCCCGGTTTTTACGGCTTTCCTTTCCATCGCCATGCTGATGACGGCAGGTATGGTTTTCAAAAATATGCCGGCATCCATTATAATGTTCTTTTTAAGTGCGTACCTGATGTCAAACCGGATCATTGCAGTGAATGTGGTATTGTTTTTTCCATTCACCTGCCACAGCCCGGTAATCCCGGGCACAGCTTCAAAACGTTTCAGCTGCCACTGCTGGTAGTTTTCTGCCTCATACGGTATGCAGGGCCTTGGCCCTATGAGGCTCATGTCTCCGAGAAGCACATTGAGAAGCTGCGGCAACTCATCAAGGCCGGATTTTCTCAATAATCTTCCATAGGGAATAATACGGGGATCATGCGCATCTAATTTTTCCATCGGGCTTTCACTGCCCGTTAAGTTTTTGAAATAGGCATTATGGACTGTTGTGCTTGCATTGATATGCATGGTTCGAAACTTAAAGCACAGAAAAGGTCGCCCGAGGAAACCAACGCGTTTTTGTTTAAAAAGAACGGGCCCTGGCGAAACGCTTTTTATATACGCCGCAATAAGCATAAAAAGCGGCATCAGAAGCAGCAGTCCCGCACTAGCTCCCACTATATCCATTATCCGTTTCCATGGGGGCATCTGTGCAGCGGATATATGTAACTCTCGTAAAAGGCCGCCATAGGTGTTTGCCCCTGCCGTCATTTGGAAAAGCGGGCTGGCCCCCTCGGCTGCAGTATGCTGGGCATTTTTCTGCCTGCCGGGTATTCCGGGGGATGGATAGCTGAAAACCGAGGATATGGGCATGAGGTTTTCGGGTATGATGGCATGGGTAAATCTCCGAGCCATTCGATGCGCCTGCTCAGATGAAGTATCCGGGCAAAGTATGGCAAAGCACTGCATTTCAATAAAACCGATATAATCATAGTCCCGGATGTTCCTTATAAAGAGGTCGCACAAGTTCCTTTTCTCACCCTCATTTTTTTTTAATTTGTTCATAGTGAAAGTTACAACAGAGAACCCCCCCCCATGCGATCTGCACGTGCCCGTTCGCGTTCGACCAGGCTGATAAATTCCTGCTTTGAATATATTTTATTCATTATAAACCGCCTCGTTTATCGTTTCCTGGGTCAGCCCATTTTGCTATCAGGTTTTGTGTTACCTGCAATACTGCTTCTGCCGCCACCTGTTGTCATGGCTTGATTGCATAGTGACGGAGCTCGTTTCGGGGTAGGCCGGTTGTAAAATGACTGCACCGCCTGCACGTGTATTTTCTGGTTTCCGTAATGCCTGTTTTTCAGTTTTTGCAAACAAGTATATCTGAACGGGATTAAGAACCAATTAATGTTGCGTAAATTTTTGATGAATTGCGGAGGGAAGAACGTCCGGCGGCAATAAAAGAAGAAAACACCTTTATTCCCGTCATGTTAGAGATGAGCGGCAAACATGATGGGGCCCCATTCTCCAGGGTATTTT
>JAFGCP010000248.1 GCA_016932595.1 Deltaproteobacteria bacterium | reverse complement strand
TCGCTTTGTGCCGGCCTACACATTCAACTCGCGTTAGGTTCGTGTCCGGCTTGTGATCCCTTTTCAATGGGAAGCTGTACTTAGCGCATATCCCAGAGGCTGAAATTTTTATCTCCAAAAACCCGCCTGCCCAGTTGTGAAAAAGGAAAGGCGCCTTTTGCATCGGGCCAGACGACATGCGTGACGGTATGGCTTGCAAGCAACGCCTTCAGCTCTTCCTGCGCACCTGGCCCGTTTTCGTATAGTGTGCGGGCGGCCTCAACTCTTTTGTACCAATCAAGAAACTCGCTGTCTTTGGTTGGATGGGATTTCCAGGTTGCAAATACGGGCACCCCCGCTTCAAGGCGGAGGCGTTTTTGTTCCGGAGGGATCAAATACTGATTTCCAGATGTATGATAGGTTGCAAGGAAATGCGTCAGAGCATACTCCTTGCTCTGCGTCTTGCGCGCGTAGTCAAACCCCAGGCTCAGAACACCTCCCAGACAGGCACAGATACCGGCAGCTATCAGCCCTTTCTTCACCGAAGAAGAAAGGGGCATTGAAAGCCGCTCTCGTGTGCTGCGCGCAATCCATGCGGCCAGCGCGGCCAAAAGCAGCATCCAGCTAAGCGGCGCCAGAAACACGGAAACCCGCCATGGAGCAGCAACCGCAACAGTAGGGTTATAGGCTATGGCTGCCCAAAGAACGGTTGCGGCAATAAGGGGCACGAGCACCACAAGCAACTGCCCTAAAAGCTGTTTTCGCCCCACCCAGGCGGCTGCACCTGCGGTCAAAAAAAATAGCACCGTCGGAACAATTTCCCATGCCGCAGGAAGTGAGTGCTGCGGTATGCGGGTTTCAGCAATGAGCCTGTGGGCGGCAATTCTGACAGCGGGATCTCCGGAGGTGAGGGTGCTCATATTATAAAGCCCATAGGCGCCAACCCCTGCTGCAACAAGGAGTATAAAGAAAAGCCGCTTGTTCCGACCTATGCCAAGGCTTCTATTGGCAGGCAGGACAATGAGCGCAGAGGCAATCAGCGCGGAGGAAATCAAATACGCAGGATGAAAAAGCGGCCCGAGAATAAAGCAGGCAGCAGCGGCCACCATGCGGCCCTTGCTATAGGCTGCAATGCCGGCAAACAGCAGAATGCCGAAACAGCATGGCTGATAATAATCACCCAGCATATATTGCCCGGCAAGCCCTTCGGGGAAAATATCCGTATAGATATCCTTCACGCCGACAATATGGATGAACAGCCAAAGAAGCGCAAAAAACCATACTGCTCTTTGCTTTTCCTCAGCGTCCGCAAAAAGACTTTTAGCCAGCCAGACGCCCAGTATGCCATAGGCTCCCGCGATGAAAAAAAACGAGAGATGCGTGCCCACATACAGCCCCAGAAGCTGATACTGCCACTGCAACAGATGTGAAAAAAGCGGAAACGGGTCGGTAATGCGCGCCATCCAGTCGGCGGCAATATCGCCGTACCCGGCACGGGCAAGGCCGGTAATGAATTTCGTGTTCTGGTTGCTGCTGAAAAGGGCCTCCTGCGGATACGAAAGCCCGAAGACAATCCCGTACAGCAGCAGCCATCGCCCGGCAAATATTTTTTTTGGGGTTTCAGTTGTCATGGAATCTGTAGGGTGTGCCGTGCGCACCGATAATCAAATTTTAAAATACATCAATAACCCGGTTTTGTGCACCGGTGGTATATCAATACAAAATTCCGTTCTGCAATCGGAATGGTGCGCGCGGCGCACCCTACTCTACCGCTAATACACGAATTTCGTATAACATAGTATTACATAGGTTTTACGAAAAATAACATATAAAAAAATTGACAATTATAATAATTTACAATAAGCCTTAAACAATAAATTTCAGCAAACCCACAAAAAACCCCTATTCGTATATTAGCTTGTTAGCTTATTACAATGAACTCAAATTCTAATCATAGAATCACGACAATAAGCAATGGGTTGCGAAGCTTAGAGCAATACCTGCCAAGAAACAGCAACATAAATATCCCCATCCCGCCAGGTGTTATTAGAACCGTTGACGAATTATTAAACGAATATAGTTTTATAAGCGATAATAAACTACGTAAAAATATTTGCTATGCTGTTGAATCATTGGACTTCTACAAGTGGCTAATAAATAGGTTTAATATTTACGGACCCGTTAGTAGCTATTTATTTAAAACTGGCATCATACTAGTCGATATGATTGTTGAAGCAATTACTCGTGATTTTTTGAAGCAAAAAACGATTAATCCAAGCAACAAGCATTCGAAAAATATTTCAAAGCTATCTCCTATGGGTGTGAGTGAAAAAATGTGTGTAAGTATAAAAATATTACATAGCAGAAGGAATAATATTCACTTGCATTTGGTTACTGATCTTGAGGCTAATAAATATACACTGCGCGACTGGAACCATTCCATTTTATGTCTAAGAGCTTATCGAGAACATATTAGAGAACTGATAAAAAATAAAAGCTAACATCCACTTCACCCGACCTCCGCTTCGCTCCGGCGGGTGACCTTCACGTTATGCTGAGATAAATAAAATGAAAACAGGAGCAATAGGGGACAGCCACTAATTGTTTGTTGACTTTTATGCTACTAAGCAGTAGATTTGCACCACTATGCCACGAATTGCACGAATAGTAGCCCCAGGGTATCCTCATCATGTTGTCCAGCGAGGCAATCGCAGACTTGATGTGTTTTTCAGCGATGAGGATCATCTTGCGTATATCGAATTTCTTCGCAAAGCCTGCCAAAAATACGGGGTTCGGATTTGGGCATACTGCCTGATGACCAATCATGCCCATTTTATTGCAGTCCCAAAATCTGCTGAATCGCTGGCACGATGCTTTGCCGATGCCCATGTACGCTATACTCGAAAGATAAATAAACGGGAAGCTTGGAAAGGGCATTTATGGCAGGCTCGATTCGGCTCCAGCGTAATGGATGAAGAATATCTGATCGCTGCTGTGCGCTATGTTGAAAAAAATCCTGTCAGAGCTGGGTTGGTGCGTAAACCATGGGAATACAGATGGTCGAGCGCCAGGCTGCATATGGATAAAACGGATAAAGATCCGCTTGTGAGCGGCGATAAGATGCTCAGAGAATTGATAGGCGATTGGGGCATATATCTTCGGCAGGATGATAACCCGGAGTATATTGATGTTTTGCGAAGGGAGGTTGTCGTCAGCCGGCCTGCAGGTGCCGAGACTTTTATCAAACGATTAGAGACACGTTTTGGTTGCACTTTACTGAGACAAAAAGCCGGGCGGCCGTTTAAAGAACCAAAACAATAAGTGGCTGTCCCCTATTATTGCGCAAGAAGGGAAAAACTTTGACAGATAGAGAAGCGGAGGTCGTTCGTGCGACCGAGGCTGACATTGCGGGCATCCTGGAACTACAGGCTGCAAATCAGGCCGAGAATGGCGGTGGTTTGTCGGCCAGCCTGCCAGGTTCGCGGATCGTCGAAATGATGAGCGACATGCCGCTTATAGTCGCACGGCGCAACGACCGCATTATCGGCTTTCTTATGACCAGCATACGGGCGATGAATGCCGATGTACCCATTATCCGCGCGATGCTCGATGCATACCCCGGCTCGGATACTGCCTACCTTTACGGCCCAACCTGTGTTGACATAAAAGAGCGTGGCAAGGGATTGGCGCAAGCCATGTTCGAGGAACTGCGGCGTTTGCTGCCGGGGCGCGAGGGCATCCTCTTTATCCGTCGAGACAACACGGCATCTTTCGCCGCACATGATAAAATGGGCATGCGTGAGGTTGCTTCATTTGAGTTCAACGGGGCAGATTATGCCGTTTTTTCATATTTCGGATGATGCGCAAGCCGGCAAAGCATGAGGAACTGACCAAGCCAGTTTGCCGATACTACGAACTGCGGCAAAAAGCGGGCCGGCCTGGCAAAGCAGCTCATTGATACATGGCTAAACCTCTTATTTGAAACACAAACCTATTTTTTCATAAAATTCAAACTTGTTATCAGGAGAGCGCAACATGAAAAGCAAACAGGAAATACCGGTAGCGGCATTGGAGGCAGAGATTGTTGAATTTTTGGACCGCATGGCCAATAAACCGGGAGGCAAAATAAAAAAACCCGGGTGTAACATGATTCATGGAAAAGGGTGTGCGCTCGGCACATGTGTGGATAATACCCCCAGGGTGACCCCCATAGACCTGTACAATGATGGTCTTACAGTTTGGATAGCGGGTGAGCCAGGCGGCAAAATAGCAAATATTATGAGAAACCCGAAGGTTTCGGTCGGCGTTTATGAGCCGGTGGACCACAGCATAGAACAAAAAAGCCTTCAGATTTTTGGCACTGCGGAACTGATAAACGCAAAAAACAACCCCGATGAGTTTCAGCAGAGAACCAGGCAGTTTGGCCTTGAAGACGCCATGGAGGGGTTGTTTGATGAATACATCCAAGGCGGACTCATACCGTCTGAACAAAAGGAAGAGATTCTTAAAAAAATATCCAAAATGGTCAATTGGATAAAAATAACCCCCCAAAAAATGATATTGCTCTGCATGGAGCCGGGAAAATTTCCTCTCAAAAAAACATGGGAGCAAGGCCATGCAACAGTGCAGTCTGCCGGCGGCTGAAAGACAAAAAAATTTTTAATTTCCCGGTGCGCACGGCGCACCCTGCGGACCGATTCAGCTTTCGGTGCGCACGGCGCACCCTACCCTTTTTTAAACCTTAAATGTTTCAACCCCACGCTTCTTGACCACATCGCGGAACGTAATCACCCGGCCCTCAACCGGGGTTGCTTCAAGAACCCGTACGCATTTTTCTAGAATTCTTAAAACGCCGTCAAGGTCGGTAAATTCCGCAACGGTCTGCGCAATGCGGGGATGGCGCGAGCCTGTGCCGCCGATGACAACCTTATACCCCTTCTCCTTCGTACAAATCACTCCCTGCTCGCATACCTCGGCGCACCCTGCGCACATGACGCATTTTTGCAAATCAAAAACCGGGCCCTTTTCATCAAGGGTTATGGCTTTCTCAGAGCAATAGGAAACGCAGACGCCGCAGTGTGTGCACTGTCTGCCGCTGTTTACACCCGGCCGGTATTTGCCCATGACGCCGAAATCTGAAAAATAGGGTGAAAAACAGGCATTGGAGCACCCGTTGACCGCTACCCTGAACACATGGTGGCTCATAATAGAGGTTGTTGCCTTGTCCGTAAGAATCCGGCTGATGCCGAGCTCCTTGAGCTTTGCGCGCAGCGGGGTCAGGAGCCTGCTCATCTGCTCGCGCTTTTCCATGGTGCTGGCGCCAAACTTTGCCGGGCAGAGCTGAATTGAGTACAGCTCATCGGGCTCATCCACAAAAAAAGAATCCGGCAATTGCACCTCCTCGCCTGCGGCCATTTTGCGCATCAGCTCAACAGCTTCTTTGCCCAGGGCATCTTCATAGCCCTTTTCCGTTTCCCGGGCAATGTCTGTCGTGACGCAGGAAAGCCCTTTTTTGCGGGCCCTCCGCTCGGCATCTATTTTTGCGTAGTGGGCGATCATGGGCGGCAGGGGTATTGCCTCGACAATTTTTACTGCATCGTCATTCCATTCCATGTTTCAACCCTCCATGAACTGGTTTTTGACAAAATGAAGCGGTAATCGGCCTGTTGTACATATAATGGCGGGTTTCACCCAACCGACTGGTTAGGCCTTCGATCAAATCATGAATAAGTAACAGCATTAATGCTGGGCACGCTCCGCTTTGCCCAGCCTACAAAAGCTGCGGCCTTTATAAGTTGAAGGGCGGCACACTCAGCGTAGGAGTACCTTCAGGTACGATTGTTTCGCGGCTGAAGCCGCTCCTACAGGCAAGTCCTGTCAAAAACAAGTATCATGGCCTACGGGCAGGCTGCAGCAATATGCCCGGAGGGGCATTTTTCAACAGCCGGCTATGAGCGCAGGGTCGCAAGCAGACGTACGGGATGCAGCAGCAGATCAAGGGCCGCAGTAATATCGGGCGCAACAATGTCTGCTGCTGCCAGCGTTTTCGCTGCAGTGCATTCAGGACCGATAACGGCAATACCCAGAGCGCAGGCCTCCAGCATAAGCCGGTCATTTGCCCCATTGCCGACGCTGGCGCAGGACGCGGCCCCCAACTTTTTCACATAGCTAAGCTTCGCCTCATCTTCCGGCGGACCGTCAAGAACATTTACTGTAAGCGGCAGTCCTGCAAGAACAGAAGCGCAGGTGCCGGTGGTATTGGCGGTGAGTACATGCACGCCAATCTGCAGCGAAAGATTGATGATGCGGTCGACAACTTCAGGCAGAAGCACGCCGTCGAAAGCTATCGTGCCGTTGAAATCAAGCACAAGATGCCGCAGAGCAAGATGCCCGAAACCGGGTATATCGATGGCTATCATACCAGCCTCAGCTTTCCTCTTTCCGGCGCATCCGGCAGCACCTGCCCGATATGGCCGGCAAGGTCGCCTGCTTCAAGAAGCAGGTCCCGGGCCTGCGCAAGCTTTTCTTCCGGCACCGAAAGGATAAGGCCGCCCGAGGTCTGAGCATCAAAGGTAAGATCAACCAGAATGGGATCGGCGCCCGTTGGAGCCTCAACCAGCTTGTGGCAGAAATTCCTGTTTGCCGTGCTTCCGCCGGGAAACATGCCCATGCCTGCAAGCTCGACAGCCTCAGGAATGAAGGGAATTTTATCCAGCCACAGTTCAATGCTCACCCCCGATGCCTTGGCAAGCTCCAGCGCATGGCCCCCGAGGCCGAAACCCGTCACATCGGTTGCGCCCTTCAGGCCAAGTTTCTGAATGACTGCGCCTCCCGCCTTGTTGAGACGGCCTGCCCAGCGGTAAATCAGCTCTTCGATTTTTGCGCTGTCGCCGAAATCGGCTTTCAAGGCTGTTGCAAGAACGCCGGTGCCGATGGGCTTGGTGAGCAGCAAATGGTCGCCGGTCCGAAGGCCCCGGTTTGAGGAAAAGGCTGCCGGGTCGACAATTCCCGTCACTGACAGGCCGTATTTGATCTCTTTGTCTTTGATGCTGTGGCCGCCTGCCATGACAGCTCCCGACTCCCGGATTTTGTCCATGCCGCCTTCAAGAATCCGGCGTAAAATTTCTTTCCCCATCGTCTCAATCGGAAAGCAGACGATATTCATGGCCGTATAGGGCTCGCCGCCCATGGCATAGACGTCGGACAGGGAATTGGCCGCTGCAATCTGGCCGAACCAGTACGGGTTATTGACAATGGGCGTCAGAAAGTCGATGGTCTGCACGAGCGCCTTTCCCCCGGGAAAGCGCACAACAGCCGCATCCTCATTATCGCTCAAGCCGGTAAGCACCCGGTCATCGCGCAAATGGCTGAATCCGGAAATCACGTCCTCCAGGTCCCCCGGAGAAATTTTAGCGGCTCAACCGGCTGCCGCGACGGTTTTTACAAGCTCTATATCGCTCATGGTTCATCCTTTTAAAAGTGGTATCGAATGGCTGCCGCTCATACACAAAAAAATGGTCGACATATAAGGCTTAACGCTTTTCAAGCTGCTTTGTCAACACAGGAAAACAGAAAAAAATACCCCACCGCAGGCAGTGGTAGAATGAAGGCCTTTCGTCATGCCGGACTTGACCGGCATCCAGTCTATTTATTTTTCGAAATCAGGCTTTCGCCGGAAAAACGTACTCTGCAAAAAGCTGCAGGATAGTGTCCCCGCAATCACTACAATAAAACACTTGGCAAGAAAGGCCCGTGGGTTACCTTCTATATTTTTTTAACCTTCAAAAAAACACCACCTCATACTGCAGCGGGAAGCCATAGACACACTACGCTATCACGAATTTCCCGTGCCGGGTAAAATTCAAGTTATGCCGACAAAAAACTTAAAAAAACAGCAGGACGTCTCCCTTGCATGTCAATGAAGAGATGAAAATGGCGGCCTCCCAGGCCTTTGCAGCTGTTGCCTTCCGGCCCGTCACCGACGACATGCTGAGGGTCTTCAACCTGAAGAGCCTCTCCTTCGGCAGGCACTACATCATACCCAAGCCCTTCGACCGGCGTGTCTTTTTCGAGGTTTCCACAGCTGTGGCCGAGGCTGCCGTCAGCAGCGGGGTTGCCAGGGCGAACTACCCCGGGCGCGACGCCTACAGAAAAATACTCGAGGAAAGATACGCAAAAACTATCGCCCGGTTCTGCGCTTAAACTAGAGAGCGCAACCGGGCAAATTCTCTCCTGTTCAGCTTTGCGTCTTTCACACAGACCGCCGCCTGCCCTGCGCAGCCGGCGGCTTTTTTATGCTGCAGCAACCGGCATGTCATTGGCCGGCAGCAGCATAAACTATGCGCCCGAGATCCCCGTCCCATGATGAAATAATGTTATTTGTTT
>JAFGCP010000247.1 GCA_016932595.1 Deltaproteobacteria bacterium | reverse complement strand
TCGCTTTGTGCCGGCCTACACATTCAACTCGCGTTAGGTTCGTGTCCGGCTTGTGATCCCTTTTCAATGGGAAGCTGTACTTAGCGCCTGAACAAAAACCCTCTTGTTCGCGAAGAAGCGGAGCTTCCGAAAAATCTACGGCAAAAATAAAGCTCCCTCCCGGAGTCTGCCCTCAGCGAAGTCGAAGGGGTTAAGATGACAAAAAAAGCATTAAAGGGTAAAAATAAAAAGCTGTAAAATAAAAATGCATATATTATAAACACAATAATCAGGGAGCCTGATCAATAAGTATACATAAATTCAGAAGATGATATTGCAAATATCGAGCTATTATCTAACCCCTCCACTGGAAGACTTCCCTAACAACCTTAAATTACTTAAATAAATATTCATAAAAATCGCTTTCAATATCAGCATGTGAACCTTCCACAGCATTCTCCAATACGGCATATTATTAGTCATGGTAAACCGGCAAATACTTTTTTTAGATTTTGTTCACAAAGAGAACATGGCTATGTATATTTTTTTAACGAATTTTAATTTTTCCTCTTGACAGTGTTTAAATTGTGAAATATAGAGAAGACAGTTTGTTAATTTTCTTTACCTATTCATTTAACAAGGAGGAAAAAAATGGGACACGGACCAGCAGCACAATGGGGTGAGGACAAGGCTTCAGATTATAAAGCACGGCTCGGCGTATATTTGTTTATTTTTTATGTCCTGGTTTATGCCGGCTTTATCGTAATCAATGTCATGACACCCAAAACCATGGGCATTATCGTCATGGCGGGACTCAATCTTGCCTGCGTCTACGGTTTCGGCCTGATTGTTTTAGCCATCGTTATGGGTCTCATCTACAACCATATGTGCACTAAAAAAGAATACGAATTGAATAAATAATAAAAAGGGAGACGTCCAATGACCTATATTGCTTCACCGTTTGCTATCGGTATATTTATAGCTTTTGTGCTCGGCGTGCTCGGGCTATCTTCATACTTTGCTAAAAAAACCCAGTCCTCCAAGGGCTATTACGCAGCCGGCGGCACCATACACTGGGGCGTTAACGGCATAGCATTTGCCGGCGACTATCTCTCTGCCGCATCGTTTCTCGGCATCTGCGGCATGATCGCCTTTGACGGCTATGACGGCTTCCTGTATTCCATCGGCTATCTTGCCGGCTGGGTCGTGGCCCTGTTCGTGGTTGCCGAGCCGCTCAAGCGCTTCGGCAAATACACCTTCACCGATGCGCTCAATTACAAGTTCGGTTCCAGGGGCATCATGCTCACCGCTGCCATCAGCACGCTGGTGGTATCCGTCTGCTATCTGATTCCCCAGATGGTCGGCGCCGGCGATCTCGTAACCCCGCTGCTGGGCCTGCCGCATTATATGGGGGTTATCCTGGTCGGGGCCATCGTTATATTTATCGTGGCCACGGCAGGCATGACCTCAACCACCTATGTGCAGTTCATCAAGGGCGGTTTGCTGATTGTATTTTCAACCATTCTCACCATCAGTATTTTTGTAAACGGCATTAACACCCCCCCGGATGCAAACTATCACAAGTTTCAAACCATAAACGCCACCGTGGCAAATGACGCTGTCGCCACTATCGCTGACCCGTCCTATACCGTTGCCGGCACTTTCAAAAACGGCGCCATCATGTTTGCGAAACTCACCCGGAACGGTATTGCCAGCTGGTGGCATGTGAGCAACAAAGACGGCGGATCGGTACTCAAGGAAGCCCTTTCCATGACAAAAACCGCCGACGGCAAAACCCTGTATAACGGCGAGCCCAAGGAAGCTAAAAAATTCTTCCAGGTCGGCCATGCCAGCAAAATCATCGTTGACGGCAAAGAGGTCGACAAAACCGGCGCTCTCGGCCCCTTTGAATATCTGGCTACCATAGAGCGGTCCGAAATAGTCCGCTTTGCCAAAGCGACTGTCAAGGACGGCGCCGACAAGGTCATCATCTGGCGGCAGAACCCCACGGCAGGCTCCGAAATCATGCGGCCGGGCCTCAAGTTCAAGGTCGACAAGGGAGCTGACTTCATGTCGCGGCTGAATTTCATTTCTCTCATGATCGCCCTGTTTTTCGGCACCTCGGCCCTGCCCCATATTCTCATTCGCTACTACACGGTGCCGAGCCCCAAGGATGCCCGCAAGTCAACCATCGTGGCCATCAGCTCCATCGGCTTCTTCTATATACTGACCCTGTTCATGGGCCTTGGCGCCATGATGACGGGTGTTCTCGATATGGAGAGCAGCAATATGTCGGCGCCGCTGCTGGCGAAATATTTCGGCATCACCATCTTCTCCTGCATCTGCGCTATTGCTTTTGCCACTGTTCTCGGAACGGTTTCCGGGCTTATCGTTGCGGCATCCGGCGCTGTGGCGCATGATCTGATGACGGGATTTCTGGGCATTGAGATGACCGACAAGGGACAAGTGAAGGCCGGTAAAATATCCGCCGTTGTTGTCGGCATCATCGCTATTATCCTGGGCATTATATGCAAAGGCATGAACGTCTCCTTCCTGGTGGGCCTGGCGTTCGCGGTTGCCGCCTCGGCCAACCTGCCGGCCATCACCATGATGCTGTTCTGGAAGAAGACGACCTCCAAGGGCATCGCAGCCTCCATCGTCGTCGGCATGGTAACAGCGCTCGGTATCATTCTGCTGTCGCCCAGCACCTTTGAGGGCGTGTACGGCCTTTCCAAAGCAGCGGCGCCGATTCCCCTGGACAACCCCGGGATCATTTCAATACCCCTGGGCTACCTGACCCTTATTGTCGTATCGCTGTTTACGCAGAAAAAAACCGCCTGAATCAACAGGTGGGCTGGACCGTGAAATATATGGTAACGGGGGAGAACAGCCGCAGCGGTGTTCTCCCCCGTTTTTTTTAAGGGACTTTCGCGCAGGCCGGCGCCGGATAGTTTTCCTGTGCTTCTTGACAGGCGGGCAGTCCGCCGTGTATTCTGTCAAACACACAAAAACAGCGGCACGGGTTCAGCAGGCACTGAGCAAGGTGCTGAAAAAGCCAGCGGCGGAGGGCCGATCAAAAATGCCCGGATGCACGGCGCGCGCTGTCTGTGACACCTGCTTGCAGGCAATCATGCGCAATCAACACGCCACCCTCAGGGCGGGCGGCATGGCTTCTCCGAAAAGGGAGGGCCACCGGCACAAAGAGCCAGGTTGCCTTCTGCCTCCACAGCCAAAGGTTGTGGAGGCAGACAATGAGGCGTACTTTCCGAACGCCGCGGTGAAACACGGTGAGCGCAACGCGGCAAATGGGCGTTTTTCCAGAGTCTGGTAGAGGGTTACTCGATGTTTGCCCCGCATATATCAACCCAGTGGAAGTCATTTGCGGCACGGTTCGTTTTCCCGACGGCCGTGACCATAGCGCTGTTTGTCATCGCCTTCTTTTCCATTATCATCCCCGCCATTGAAAAAAACAGCATGGACAGAAAGCGGGAAATGATCCGCGAACTGACCAACTCGGCCTGGAACATTCTCGCGAAGCTCGAGCACGATGAGCAGCAGGGCCTGCTCACGCGGGCGCAGGCGCAAAGCCAGGCCATTGAGCAGATTAAAAACCTGCACTACGGCCAGGAGATGAAGGACTATTTCTGGATAAACGACATGCACCCGCGCATGGTTATCCACCCCTACCGGACAGATCTCAACGGCAAAGACCTGTCCGGCTACACGGACCCCGAAGGCAAGCGGGTTTTTGTCGATTTCGTCGATCTGGTGAAGCGGGAGGGCGCCGGCTATATGCAGTACATGTGGCAGTGGAAGGACAAAGAGGACCGCATACTGCCGAAGCTCTCCTATGTCAAAGGCTTCCAGCCCTGGGGCTGGGTCATCGGCACCGGCATTTACATCGACGATGTCCAGGCCGAAATCAGCCAATTAACACGCAACCTTTTAGAAATTTCCCTTTTCATCCTGGTGATCATCGCGCTGCTGCTGGCGAGCATCATCAGGCAGAGCTATACCACGCTCAAAAAGCAGCAGCTCGCCGAGCAGGCCCTGCGCGATTCCGAGGAAAAATACCGCACCCTTGTCGAATCTGCGGGAGAGGGCATGCTTATGGCTCTTGAAGGCGCCTATATGCATGCCAATCAGACAATAGCGGCCATGCTGGAATACGACAAGGGAGAGTTTGCGGGCATGCCGGTGCGCACGCTGCTGGCTGAATCAAATGACCTGCAGAGCAGCCTGCTCCTTGATGAGCTGCTGGCCGGCAAATCAGTGCCTGCAACTTTTGAAGCGCGGCTCAAAACAAAGTCGGGCGCAACCCGGGATGTTATTCTGTCGGCATCGCCGATTGAGGTCGGCGGCAAAACCGGCTTCATGGCCGTGGTCACCGATATTACCAAGCGCAAGCAGGCAGAGGATGCCCTGGGCCGCAGCGAAGAAAAATTCAGAACACTTGCCAACAATCTCAATGTGGGCATTTTTCGGCGGACCCTCGGCCCGAACTCAAAATTCATTGAAGCAAATCCTGAGCTGGTAAAACTGCTGGGCTACTCAAGCAAGGAGGATTTGCTTGTCACCCCTGTCATAAGCCTGTACTGCACCCCCGAGGACCGCAAATCGCTTGAGCAGAAAGCATCCGCCGAGGAGCTGAAAAGGCAGATAGTCAGGCTCAAGAAAAAAGACGGCTCCGAATTCACCGCTTCCATCTGGGGCGTCATGGTTGAAGATGAAAACGGCGTACCGCGATACTGTGACGGCATCATGGAAGACATTACCGAGCTGCACATGCGGGAGGAGGAAAGGGAAAAGCTCCTTTCGGAAACGCAGTCGGTGCTGTTGTTTTATAATCAGCCCCTTGACGGCCTGCCCTGCCGTCAGCCGCTGATCTGCCTTCCCGGCATGCCCCTCGCGGAAGCCGTGCGCATGCAGGAGCAGCAGCAGAGCGAGGTACTGCTTGTCCGCGACAGCCAGGGCAGGGACTGCGGCGTCATCACCGACCATGATCTGAGAAAGGCCGTCATGGTCCTGAGCGGGCATGAGGACCGCCCGGTATCCGAAATCATGTCGTCTCCCGTTATTTCACTGCCGGGCACCGCATCGGTATTTGAGTCCTGGTGGCTCATGCAGAATAAAGGCATTGCCCATCTTTTCGTCACCGATACGCATGGCGCCATTACCGGCGTAATCAACAGCAAGGACATAGCGGCCATTCAGAAATATTCGCCGGCGGTGCTGCTCCGGGACATACGCACTGGCACATCACCCGATGAAGTGATCAGGCACAATGAAGTGCTCCCCTATCTCATAACAACCCTCGTCAAAAGCGGGGCGAAACCTGAAAACATCAATCATCTGACCACCATCATGATCGACACGATTCTGCAGAAGCTCCTTGAATTCGCCATCCGGGAGCTGGGCCCGCCCCCGGTGCGGTTTGCTTTTCTGGTGTTCGGCAGCGAGGGCCGGCAGGAACAGACCCTCATGACCGACCAGGACAATGCGATTATTTTCGAGGACACGGATTCCGACCTGGAAGCATCGGTTGTGCAGGCGTATTTCATCAAGCTCGGAACCATGGTCTGCAGATGGCTGAACCAGGCCGGATACCACTACTGCGATGGCAACAACATGGCGCAAAACCCCCAGTGGTGCCAGAGCCTTACCGTATGGAAGCGGTATTTCAGCGAGTGGATTCATGCGGCCTCGGCGGAAGACCTCCTGAAAACAAAAATATTTTTCGACTTTCGCTGCGCCTTCGGAGACTGCGGCCTCGCGGAAGAGCTGCGCGACTTTCTTTCCGCCATGGTTGCCGACAACCCGAGATTTTTTCAGCTGCTGGCCCGCAATGTTCTGCCCCTCAGCCCGCCGATCGGGCTGTTCGGAAAATTTGTCGTCGAGTCCGTTGACGAGCACCGCAAGGCCTTTGACATTAAAAGCGCCATGATGCCCATTGTCGACTATGCCCGCATTTACGCCCTCAAGCACGGCGTACGCGCAACCAACACGCTCGAGCGGCTGCTGGGGCTCCATGAGCGCGGCGTGCTGACTCTGCTGAACTACCAGGAAATGGTGCAGGCATACCATTATCTCATGCAGATACGCCTGCAGGTTCAGGCCGCGGCGATAGCGGCCGGGAGCACAAAGCCCGACAATTATGTAACCCCGAAAAACCTGACCTCCATCGAGCAAAAGCTGCTCAAGGAAATTTTCTCCCAGATAAAAAATTTCCAGGCAAAGCTGAGCTATGATTTTACCGGCCAGATCGGAGGCGCCCAGTGATTCTGGTAACCTGCGATACCCACTGCTACTACGGCACCATCAATCAGCAGCTTGCCTATGCCGAAAACGTGCTCGGCCATGACATCTCCTGCATCATTCACCTGGGGGACTTCGGCCTTTACAAATCCCATTTGCACGACTTTTTCATAAAAAAAGGGCAGCGCTTTTTGCGGCCCCTGTACTGCATCGACGGCAACCACGAGGATTTCAGTGCCATCGAGAAGCTGACCCAAAAGTATCAGGCCTTTTTCACCTATCTGCCACGCGGCACGGTTCACCGCATAGAGGGCTACCGTTTTCTGGCCCTTGGGGGAGCTGCCTATATGGACTCCATGCTGACCGAACAGGGGGCGATCATCACCGATCAGCAGATTAATGCCTGCCTGGCATTTGCCCGGGCAGAGGTCGATATTATTTTAACCCATGACTGCCCGACCGGTATCGGCGTGCCCAGCACGCCCGGCCTGGACCATTTCGGCGCTACCGGCTTTCCCCGCAGCCACGAGCTGGCCGAGCATTTCCAGCCGAAGCTCTGGCTCTTCGGACATCATCACAAATGGTTTTCCTTCAGTGACGGCCATACGGCCTACTATGGCCTGGAGGGTGCATGGAAAGGTTTCGGGCTTCTGGACGCTGATTTCCAGCTGACAATTGTAAAGAACAGGCTTGAGTGGGAAAAAACGCCGTTTATAGAAAAGCTGCTGGCGAAATTAAAAATCATTCGGCCAGATGGACCACGGGAGTTGTCTGACTAGTAGGCCATGACAATTCATTTTGGCAGTTTCTCACTGTAGGAGCGGCTTCAGCCGCGAAACAATCGCGCATACATGCGCTCCTACAAAGCGGACACACTACATAATTTGAAATGTCACGGCCCACTAGGGGCAGGCCGGCAAGCGGCGCATATGCCGTATATGTGCCGGATACAATCAAACAGAATGGTACACAGCCCATGATATCTCCGTATATCTCATTTCCCTGGAAGTCTTTTTTGTGGCGCATTGTCGTTCCCACAATACTGGCCTTCATTCTGTTTATTTCCGTTATTTTCGCCTTTATCATCCCGACCATCGAAAAAACAAGCCTGGAGCGCAAGCGGGAAATGATACAGGAGCTCACCACCTCGGCATGGAATATTCTGGCCAAGCTTGAAAATGACGAGCGCCAGGGCCTGATCACGCGGGCAGAAGCGCAGCGCCAGGCCATCGACCAGATTAAAAACCTCCATTACGGCCAGGCAGTCAAGGACTATTTCTGGATCAATGACATGCACCCCCGCATGGTCATTCATCCCTACCGCAATGACCTCAACGGAAAAGATCTTTCAGACTACATCGACCCTGACGGAAAACGCGTTTTTCTGGAATTCGTCAACGTCGTCAAGGCGCAGGGCTCAGGCTTCATCCAGTACAAATGGCAATCCTATGACAACCAGAATCTTATCCTGCCGAAAATCTCCTATGTGAAAGGGTTCCTGCCCTGGGGCTGGATTATCGGCACCGGCATTTATATTGAAGACATAAAAGCGGAAATTGCAGAGATAACGAGCCAGATCATCAAATTCTCCGTGGTCATTCTCCTGCTCATATCACTGCTGCTGCTCAGCATCATCAGCATCAGCTATAAAACGCACAGGCAGCAGCGCGCAGCCGAAGAAGAGCTCAAGAAAACCAGGGAGAATTTGACGCTGACGGAAAAAATGGCCTCCCTCGGGCGGCTGTCTGCGATGGTAGCCCATGAAATCAACAACCCCCTGTCGGGAATTCTTTCCTATGCAAAGCTTTCCTCAAAATATCTCGGGCAGGAGCCCCTGCAGCCTGAAACGGTTGCGGAAACACGGGAAAACCTGACGCTCATAGCCAATGAAGCCAAGCGGTGCGGCGATATCGTCAAAAACCTGCTGCTGTTTGCCAAGCGAACCATGGGCGAGATCAAAGAGGTGCATCTCAATGAAATTATCAATGTCAGCATCAAAATAATCGACCACAGCGCCAGAATGAAAAGCCTTGAGCTGGTGGCAGAACTCGATGTGGGCGATGATCTCATTCAGTGCGATACAGGAGCTATTCAGCAGATACTTGTGTCCATGATCGTCAACGCCATCGAAGCCTCGTCGCCGGGCAAAAAAATAATTATTCGAACCGATTACCGGGACAAAACAGCCGTAAAAATCAAACTCATCGATTTCGGCGCGGGCATCCCGGCGGATGTTCTGCCCCATATATTCGATCCTTTTTTCTCCACCAAGGAATCCAACAAAAGCCTGGGTCTGGGGCTATCGGCAGTCTACGGCATCGTGCAGCGCCACGGCGGAACCATCAGCGTCGAGTCCGGCATGGGCAGGGGCACTGAATTCACGATCAAGCTGCCGCGGGTCCAGAACCAGCAGTATACGGAAAAACATTAGACAGGAGTTGTAACGCATGAATCCCTCAGATATTGGCATACTGGTTGTTGATGACGAAACCTCCGTGCGCGACGCGCTGAGCAAGTGGTTTAAGTTCGACGGCTACCGGGTCGATACTGCCGAAGACGCCAGCGCGGCTCTGCAGAAGCTCCAGGACTGCGCCTGGGACATCGTGCTGCTGGACATTAAAATGCCGGGCATCGACGGCGTGGAACTGCAGCGGAGAATCAAGCAGATCGACAAAAATATCATCACCATCATGATTACGGCCTTCGCCTCCGTCGAGACGAGCATTCAGGCCCTCAAGGAGGGCGCTTTTGACTATATCGTCAAGCCCGTCGACCCCGATGAAATGGGGCATCTGATCAGAAATGCCGTTGAGCAGCGCAGGCTTTTGTCGGAAAACATGCAGCTGCGGCGGCAGATCGAGGAAATCTCCTATCACGATGAAATAGTGGGCTCCAGCCCGGCCCTGAAAAAGGTCATGGATAAAGTCGCAACGGTCGCCAAAACCGACTCCACCGTCATGATCCGGGGCGACAGCGGAACAGGCAAGGAGCTTATCGCCCGGGCGATCCACAGCAACAGCAACCGCCGCTATTTCCCCATCATCACCATCAACTGCGGCGCCTATACCGAAGGGCTGCTGGAAAGCGAGCTGTTCGGCCATGAGAAAGGCTCCTTTACCGGCGCGCTGTACCGCCGCCGGGGCAAGCTGGAAATGGCCGACAAGGGGACCGTTTTTCTTGATGAAATTGGCAATATCGGCATGAAGATGCAGATGGACCTGCTGCGCGTCATTGAAACCAGGCAGTTCATGCGCCTCGGGGGCGACAAGCTGCTGAATGTGGATTTTCGCATCATTTGCGCCACCAATAAAGACCTGGAAAACGCCGTGCGCGAGGGAACCTTCCGCGAAGACCTCTATTACCGGCTCAATGTTTTTTCCATCGTGCTGCCGCCGCTGCGCGAAAGAAAAGCCGACATCCCCCTGCTGGCGCGGTATTTTGTCAAGAAATACGCTGAGTCCATGAATAAAAATGTTACGGATTTGACCCCGGAAACCCTGGAGATGCTTTCGCGCTATGAGTGGCCGGGCAATGTGCGCGAGCTGCGCAATGTTATCGAGCGCGCCATGGT
>JAFGCP010000029.1 GCA_016932595.1 Deltaproteobacteria bacterium | reverse complement strand
GCCACTTCTGCCTTAAGCTGTGCCTCAAGCTTGCAGGCATAGTCATAACTTAAAGCTTTATGTTTGGAGGCATTGGCCCCGACCTTGGTCCCATCAAGACTTACGGTGCCAAGCTTGACTAACTCCATCTCTTTGGCAATAAGTAGAATCTGAACAAACTGTTCTTTGAGCTCTGTAAGAAAGCGCCTCCGAAAGGTGGCGATAGTATCGTGATCCGGATGCGTATTAGCTGCAATATAGCGAAAAGCGACCGAGTCGTGGGTGCTGGTTTCAAGTTTGCGACTGGAGAACACTCCCGTTGCGTATCCGTAAAACAAAAGCGCTGTCAGCATCTCAGGACTATAGGGCTGAGAACCTCGCCCAGAATAGGCTGCTTTTATTTTTTGCAGGTTCAACTGTTGGACGATCTCGACAACAAATCGGGCCAAGTGCCCTTCGGGCAACCAGTCCTGCAGCGACGGCGGCAGTAAAAATTGTGCATTGCGATCACAAGAGATAAACTTTAATGACATCTGGCGTATCCTTTGAAATCAATTGTTTAATATTACGCCATTATATCATAGTATGCCGGGAAAGTCCGACAGACTCCTAGCAGGCAATGAAGGGTCGCCTGCCCTTTCAATGGTTTTTCTGCCGGGGTGCTGTATTATTTTTCTTCGTCAGTTTTTGCAATGGTAATGGTTGTTTCATCAGCCTGTTTTGAAATCTGAATAGTCAAATTTGTGTCAGCCTTTTTGCCCTGCAGCATGATCATTCCGTTCATAGCCATTTCATTTTCAATAGCCCAGCCCGTTCGCGGTAAGGCCGATTTATAAAATGTTTGAACAGCTTCGGGTCTCGATGTGGTGCTGAGCGTTGCAATGGCGTGCTCGCCGGACATGATCTGGCTTGTTTTGATCGCTGCGGGGGAATAAATCGGAATATCATCCGGGAATCCTTCAACAAGTTTGTCGGCGGCATAGGTCATCTCGATGTTGTTGCCATCCTGATTTTTTACCTTGATATGGCCGGATTTTTTGTCGGATTCCATGCTCATGGAGCTGTCTTTGCTTTTGACCTCAATACCTTTTGATGTTTCCTTAACGGTAATATCACCCTGCGGTGAAGATACTGTTTTTTCATCGCTGCAGGCAGCAAGTGCAACAGCACAAAAAAGAACACAGGTAATGGATAGAATTCGGATCGTGTGTTTCATTGCCAACCTTTCAGCTTGTATTGATATTTTCGGGTATTATTTTTATTCAAGCTAACATGCCGCAGAATTACCGTGAAGTTGTCTCTTTCATTTTGAGAGGGAGAGGCCCTGCTGACTTACAAAAAAACTATTTTATTTTTAACAATATATAACAAACTAAATGGTTATGCAAATTAATGTGCTGTAACTTACATGCGCTGGCCGCTTTATGGTCGAATTTAATTTAAAACATTTATTTATTCCGGTATACATAATACCATAATTTTAAAAACCAGTTTCATTATGTTCAAAAAAATGTTTGATCGGCGTCTCTACCAGCGCGAAAAAGTCGAACTCATTGCACGGTATTTCATTCAGGATACAAGCGTGAAATACATGGGATGCACTGTTATCAATCTTAGCCGCAATGGAGCCGGCGCTTTTTTCCCCCGGCAGGAAAAGATTGAAGAAGGGGCTGTCGTTTTGATTGATATAATCGCACCCGTAACATACCAGCAACTGAGACTGAAAGGCGAAATCAAAAGAGCCCGGAAACACGGCAATGTGATGTATGCAGGCATTCAATTCATTGAAGCTCTCTCTGAAGAAACATTCAGCATGCTCTGTAAAGCCTAGACAGAAGCCGCGCTGCCCTTTTTGCTTTTACGGCTGCGGCGGGGCGGGTAGAGACTTATATTCACTGATGTGCCGGTTGAGTTCATCTGCCCGATGGCTGCCTAACTCCTTCAAAAATGCATATTCCGCGATTGCAGCCTCCTTGTCATTGATTTGAAGACATGCAAGCCCCAGAAAAAAGTGGGCGCAGGCATCATCCGGCTTTATGCGTATAGCCTCCCTGTAAGCTTCGATTTCATCCCGCCGGAGGCCAAGCTTGCCGCAAGACATGCCCAACAATCGATGCGCATCAGCATATTTTGGCTTGAGGCGTAGTGTTTCTCTAAAGGCTTCGGCTGCCGAGCGGTGACAATCGAGGTCGCCAAGACACAGACCAAGATAAAAGAAAGCATCTGCGCTGGGTGTTCGGGAGCGGGAGGCTTTTTTTAGATAGGTGACAGCCTTTTCCTTTTCGCCAGCGTAGAGATGATACATGCCTTTTTGAAAGGAATCATCCGGCGATAAACCCGACGGATCAATAGGGGCCATGAACGGTTCGGATTCGTATGTCGCAGGAGAATCTGCAAGCACCACCCGTTGACAGGGCGTGGCAAAGTTGCGGGTCCGGGCATCAAAGTATTGCATCGTAGCAACACCGACAACCTCGCCACGAATATTCAACACCGGGCTTCCGATCATGCCGGGGGGGAAAGGAGCGTCAAACTGCAGTACCGTTCCCATGCCGGTTATCGTGTTCGACGCCATCACTACATTTTTTTTTATACTAAAAACATCCCCGTCGGGGCTCCCGATGATCACGATCCTCTCGCCGGTTGAGGTCGCTTTTTCGCTCATTAATAAAGGCTGTACATCCTGTGGCGGCGTACCGGTAGAGAAACGCACAATGCCGCCGGCCTGATCGACGGCAAGCAGCTTATCGGCAACATAGGATTTATTCTGTGTGGTTTTAATCAGGACGCTGTATGCTCCCTTGATAACACTTCGGGCTGTAAGGATATCTCCCCGGTCATTGATAAAAAAACCGCTGCCACGCGAAAGCTTTTTGCCCGCTTTATCATACGTATAAACAATTACAACTGATGAGGATAGTTGCTTGAAAAGCGGTGGAGCGCTTTCGACGCCCTGCGCAAAAGTTGAGTTGACGGCAACAAGATATAAAAATACGCAGGACAGAATACTAATCCTGTATTTCATCTATACCAAACCTACTGTGTTGTGATGTTCATGCGGCATCATATCGCAAGCATACATACCTTTTTTGTATAACTTCCTGTATGTAAAAACAAGATTAATTTTCCAGACGATTTATTCCTTTTTTTATATTTGAAATTTAAAACCTGTTACCATCTCTTGCAAAAATAATAAAATAGAGGTACTGTCAATTAACCTTAAACGCCGGTTATCATTGGTCAGCAGTTCATGATCATTTAGTACGAATCCCCATTGAAAAGGGTACCAAAAAACCAGTTTTTTATTCTGAATCACGCTCCGGCGGGATTCAGAATTTCTTTTATGAGTATTGCCCTGAAGGAAAAAGATCCTTCGTTATGCTCTTAATCACCTTATATTTTTTTTTGGAAAACTGAACTTAGCCGAGTTATGCCGGGAAGAGAGAATTGCCAGAAGCGGGAGATAGAGTTATGAATTCAGCCGAACATATTAAACAATTTTACCTTCAGCATCTTGAGGCTGCACAGTTTGAAGGCCTTGAGCTGAAAGCACCATGCCCATTTTGTACCCCTGCGGAAAATACGGCGCCAGGACAACTAATTGTTGACCTTGACCCTGAGAGTTTTTTTTACGGCTATTTCAGGTGTCTCAACAGATGCAGACCCGGCGGTTTTGCTCCTCATTTCGGCCGACTCCGCAAACTCGATCCCAAGCTCGTGCCGGGCTTTGATCCGGACCGGTCGCCCTACGTGCGCAGCATTGTCTTTCCGGCCAAAAATTTAAACCTCGATATTAAAAAATATCAAAGCCTGATGTCGAAACCCCAGTACGATTACTTTGCTCCGTTTGGCGTATCAAAAGAAGCCGTCGATGAAATAAGAATCGGCTTTAACGGCCGGTATTACATTTATCCCTATTTTCTCGATGACGGCAACTGCTATGCTGCCCGCTGCATACTGCCTGCGAAAGATTCCGACAATTTCTGGATCGGCGATGAAAAATTTTACGGCCACGAATTCCAGATATTTAACGAAGAAGATATTCACCGCTGCGAAAATGGCGCTCTCTTTATAACCGACGGCGAAAAAAATCTCCTCACCCTCAAAGAGCTCGGTTATCCCTGCATTGCCGTTCCATCTATTGCAGCCCTGGAAGCGCTTGATCCGGAGCGTTTTGCCCATCTCAACCATGTGCTTATCGTGCTTATCAATTCACCGGAAGCCCAGGCCGCAGCCCGGGTTCTCGCCACCAAACTTGGCTTCAAGGTGCGCATTTTAAACTGGCCACCCAACCTTAAGCGGGACTTTCACCTGATGCATATGGCCAAAGAAAAGGGCGCTGACTTTGGCCGTGAAGTCGCTGACATGATACAAAGCTCCCGGGCCTTCTCTCCATTCTCATCACCCGAGCGGGAGCACCTTGATTTTTTAAGCGGTCTTGAAAAAAACATCGGTAAAAGCGTTTTGGGCGTGCCTACCGGTTTTGCAAAACTTGACCGTTCCATGAACGGCATTCGCGGCATTAATATTATGGGCGGTCAGCCCAAAGCGGGCAAATCATCTTTTTTCATGCAGGTCTCAAGCGAGGCTGCCCGGCAGGGAGTCCCGGTTATTTATTATGACTTTGAAAACGGCCGCCAGAAAATTTACCAAAGAACTCTCTGCCGCATTAGCAGGCTTTCAGAAGAGGAGCTGAGAAAACCCGATCTCGATCCCGAGGCAGCTCAGCGCCTCAGCCAGGCACATGAGGAAATGAAAAAAATGCTGCGTTATTTCCGGGTGGTCACGGACCGCAAGCTGAGCCCTGACATAATGCGGAGGCAGATTGATTTCATCAAACATGAAACCCGCCTTGATTCATGCCTGGTGGTCATAGACAGCCTGCATAAACTGCCGTTCAAAAATCTTTCCGAACGGCGAACCGGCATTGATGAATGGCTGCGGCATATGGAAGCCATCCGCGATGAGCAGAATGTATCGTTTCTGGTTATCTCGGAATTGTCCCGCGGCATGGAAGGCAGCTATAACCGGCAGCCGGATCTTGGCGCTTTTAAGGAATCCGGCGACATAGAATACAGTGCCGATAATGCGATTATTCTCCAGCCCAACTGGGATCTTCTTGATCCCCTATCAACGCATGAGCGCATAAGCACGTTATGGCTGGTTGCCAGCCGTGAAAGCAGTCCCGGCAAGGTTTCTGAATACGCCCTTGATTTCCCCTTTTGGGGATTTAAAGAAGTGTAGCATTACGATGATTTTTTAAACATACACAGCATCACTAATCCAGCCGCGTTCACTCCTTTGATAAAGTGATGAAGTCTTTTTTAAGATTTTCAAGAAAAACATGCGCATGCTGCTTCTGTTTTTCAGTCAGGTTTCCAAGCAGTTTGGCAAGCATGGCAAATGTCGATGCTTCATTCTGTTTGATGGCTTGCCGGTATGCTGGTTTCCACAAATACTCCGGCTCAATAAACAACCGTTCCAGGAGTTTACATTTTTCAGCCTCAGCGTTACTCCCTTCAAGCACATCCTGCATGCTTTTTTGCCAAATGCGGCGGTTATCAAGCCACAGGTTTTGCAAAGGTATAAGGTCTTCTGCCCAGTGATTCAGGACTGCCTTCTGGGCTTCAGTCAAACGGCCGAGTAAACGTTTGAGGGGCTTTTCCGCCTGCTCAAAATGTCGCGCCTTACGCCGGGCAGGTGTTTCGTTCAAATGCTTTTCTTCAAGCTGCTTCTGTTTCTTTGCCAGTGCCGCATAAAAGGCCTGGCGCTGGTCGCGGTCCAACAAAAGCAGCACCCCTGCGCAGTCAGGTGCGGACCGAATCATGATATCATTCCAGAACTGCTTAAGGCTGTCGGAGCGTTGGCGCAGCATCTCAACATTCAAAGGCCCGTGCATGTCCTGTTGCAGCTGCTCTATAAAACGGCTGTATCTAATCAGCTGATCCGTACGGTGCCATTGAAGCAGGACATGCAGCCTCTGTTTATAAAAAGCAGCCTGCCTGCTGTTCAGGTTCAGATAATCATTAAGATTCCAGGTGACAATCCAGTCCAAGTAGTTATAAGCCAGTCGTGTATTGCTGCAGGCGCACAGCAGGCACAGCATCAGTGTTGCAATGGCAGTTTTTATGCCGTGCAGGTTCATACCATCATTATGTTCCCGGCCTGTGGAATAATCAAGGGAAAAAGATGCGCGTCAAACCGCTCCCATCACACAACTCTCAGCTATGAAATGATCAAATAATATTATTCCTATCGACTGGATACGTGAAACGACAAAGCTTTTTCTGTTCCTTTGATTGCAGAAGAAACACTCCTTTTTTTTGATGTTATAAATTCAGCAGCTGTACTTCCGGTAACTTGACAGATAGACTCAGGCTATGTTTTACTACAGTTCAAAACCGCAGAGACAGGGTAGAGCATGAACCAAAATGGTTTATCCTTTATAAATTTCACTCTCCTGTCCTAACAACCCCTATATCCATCTGTATTAAGGATTATGACTATGAGAAATACACTAGCTGTGCTGCTGGCTGCAGCCATGTACTTTTTTCCGAATCTGCAGGCAAAAGGCTTCGTTGATGACCTGCGGCGCACGCCGGTCGTAAAAGCTGTTGAAAACACGAAATCTGCCGTTGTCAGCATCAGCACACATGAGAAAGTGTATGAGCGTGAGAACCCGTTCAGCAGCAGGCAGCGAGATCCTTTTTTTGACCGTTTTTTTGAAGATTTCATGGAAGATCGCTATCGCATGAAAGAGTCCGTTCGCACGCACCTGGGATCTGGCGTCATTATCGAAGAGCGCGGGTATGTGCTCACGAACTGGCATGTCATTGAAAAAGCGTCCGCCATATCGGTAACAACAAATGATGACAAAGAATACAAGGCTGTGCTGGTGGGCGCCGATCGCAAGTCGGACCTTGCTGTTCTGAAAATTGAATCATCTGAAACCTTCAAGCCCGTTCCTCTTGGCGATTCAGATTCAATTCTTATCGGCGAAACAGTGATTGCCATAGGCAATCCCTTTGGCTTCAGTCACACCGTCACAACGGGAGTTGTCAGCGCCCTTCACCGTTCCATCAGGGAAAATGACCAGCTCTATGAGGACTTCATACAAACCGATGCGTCAATTAATCCGGGCAACAGCGGGGGCCCGCTGCTGAATATCAACGGTGAGCTTGTGGGAATTAATACCGCCATTTATGGAGAGGCGCAGGGGATCGGTTTTGCCATACCCGTTAATACCGCACGGCGCATTGTTGATGATCTCGTGCGCTACGGAGAGGTCCGGCCTGCCTGGATAGGCCTCACGGTCAAGGGCCTGACACGGCATGCTGCCGGGCAGCTCGGCTATACGGGGCCCCATGGCGTCATAGCAGATGAGGTCATTACCGGCAGCCCGGCAGCCCTGGGCGGCCTTGCCGATGGTGACATCATAGTGTCAATCGGTGATAAGAAAGTAAAATCACCTTCAATCTACAAACGGCTCCTGGGGTTGTACACTGCTGATGCTGCAATTAAAATTGAATTTTACAGAAAAGGTTCAATCAGACAGGCCACGGTGAAGGCCTCAGAAATGCCACCCGGACAGGTCGAGTCGATCATTGCTAAAAATTTCGGTTTTGAAATGATGGATAACAGCGGTTCGACAGCACGCCGCTATGGCCTTGCCTCTGACGAGGGCATTGTTGTCTCCAGAATTGCTCAAAACGGTCAGGCAGGCAGCAAAGGGCTCAGGCCGGGTGATATCATTCTGCAAATGCAGGGCCGTGAAATAAAAAACTCGGCCGATTTCAAACATCAATTGCCGCAGCACCTGTCCGGCAATTCAATCGTGCTGCTGGTTCAGCGGGGGCGCTACGGCTATTATGTGTCTTTTGACCTGTGAATTTTCCGAACAGGCCTTTGAAGCGATTTTCCCGGCGGGATTTTTGCCGTGGGTTTTTTTAAAGCCTTGATCGACTCAATTTCAATTTTATTAAGAAAGCGGTGCGCTCCGACCGGCAGCGCTCCAAGTTCAAGCGGGCCGAATTGCGTGCGTATAATGCGAATGGCCTGATGCCCGACAACGTCAAACATTTTTCGTATCTGCCGGTTTCTGCCTTCCTTGAGCCTGACCTCAAGCCATGAATTCTTGTCAAGTTTTGACAGCACCTTAATTTTGCATTTGTTTGTTTTGACAGCATCTATAAAAACACCTGCTCTGAGCTTATCAAGAGCAATGCGGGTCGGGACTCCCTTGACCTTGACCCGGTAGCAGCGCTCAATTTCAAAACGCGGATGCTGCAGCATCTGGGAAAAATCGCCGTCATTGGTCATGATCAACAGCCCCTCGGTCTCGTAGTCGAGCCGGCCCACCGGCACGATACGCTCAGCAATGCCGTAGACCAGGCCCATGACCGTCGGACGGCCCTGCGGGTCTTCGACCGATGTAATATAGCCTGGCGGCTTATTGAGCATCAGGTATACCTTGTTTTCCGAGGCTCCTATGGCCATACCGTCAAGCTCAATAACATCATGTCCGGCGTCTGCTTTTGATCCAAGCTCAAGCACCACGCCGCCATTAACGCTTACGCGGCCTTCAAGTATCATTTCTTCAGCCTTGCGGCGCGACGTAATGCCTGCTCTGGCAAGTATCTTTTGAAGACGCTCTTTCACTGGCTTTGTTCCTCCTCCTGCCCCGTAGTGCGGCCTGGAGCACTGCCCTGTTCTGCTGCATCGTTTGAAACTTCACCTCCCGGCGCAATAACGTCGTCAGGCACGGTTTCACCGGTCTCTTCTGCTACTGTTAACGCGGCATGCAGCAACTCTTCATCGGTTGCCGTCTGCGCCTCTACCGGAGCATCACCGTCCGTATCGTCTTCCAAAGCAAATTCCTCACCGATTTTTCCCTGTAGAAGCGACGGCAGCTGCCCGTCGTCAAGGCTTTCATATTCCTTGAGCGATGGCATATCTGCAAGCTTTTCAAGTCCGAAGACTTCAAGAAAACGGCTGGACGTACCAAGAAGAAAAGGCCTGCCTGCTATATTTTTACGGCCGACAATTTTTATAAGGCCACGTTCGAGCAGAGATTTTATAACGCCCCCGCTGTCAACACCCCTGATTTTTTCAACTTCAGCCCTGATAACAGGCTGGCGATACGCGATAATGGCAAGGGTTTCAAGCGTCGGTTGCGTCAGGCGGAAAGGCTTGGTCTGCTTGAGCTTTTTTACCCATACAGCGTAATTGGGCCGCGTTCTGAATTGATAGCCGCCCGCTATCTCCTGCAGAAAAAAGCCTCGCCGCTGAATTTTATTCTCCTGATTGATATCGTCTATGGCCTCTCTAATCTGCTTGAGCGTGGTGGCGTTGCCTCCGTCTTCATCAAGCAGCTGCTTTATTTTCTGAATGCTTAAGGGCGTATCAGAGGCAAAAATCAAAGCGTCGATAATGGGCATCAATTCATCTTGCGTCATAGCTGGATCATTACTCCTGTATCTGTTTTTCTAAAGGCGGCTCTGCCGGAGCTTCCTCATCGGTCACTCCATACACGTATAATGTGCTGAAATTGACATTCTGGTACACTTTAAGGGCCTGCATCTTGATGAGTTCAAGAATGGCAAGAAAGGTCGTTATAACTTCAAGCCTGTCGGGTGCTGTATCAAACAAAGCAGAAAATTCAATGCCGCCGGTCAGTCCTTCAAGCCGTGCAAGAATCTGGCTGATTCTGTCTTTTACCGACATATGCTCCATGGTGAGAGACATCACAGCGTCCTGAGCACCCGTGCGCTCTATTACTTTTTTGAGGGCCTCAAGCAGGTCGAATATGCTTGCTTCCCTGAATGCCGGGGCATCATCTGCTATGGGCTCAATAATGCAGGCGCGGGTAAAAACATCTTTTTCCAAAATATTCTGGTCGCGCAGATGCTGAGCAGCTTCTTTGTACTGCTGGTATTCAAGCAGCTGGCGCTTCAAGTCATCAAGCGTGTTCTGGGCCTCCTCGGAATCAGCATCGTCATCGCAGGCAGGCAGCAGCGCGCGGGATTTGAGATACAGCAGCGTGGCCGCCATCACCAGGAACTCGCCGGCAATATCCAGGTTGAGAGCCTTCATCAGCTCAAGGTATTCCATATACTGCGACGTTATGGTGACAATAGAAATTTTCTCGATATCTATCTCGTTCTTGCGCACGAGGTAGAGCAGCAGATCCAGAGGGCCTTCAAAATTTTCAAGCTTTACGTTATAGTCCATACACCGTTACACATTCACAATGGCCTGAAGCAGGCTTTTTAAAAAAAAGAGGACAAGACCTCGAATCGGCATCAGAATTGCCGAAATTGCGCCGGTCATAACCAGCAGCAGAAGGATCATAAAACCGTAGGGGAACAGCTTGCGGTAGGCATCTGCAAGACCTGCCGGCAAAAGGTGATACAGCACCCAGGAGCCGTCAAGGGGCGGTACCGGAAGCAGGTTGAAAACCGCGAGAAGTACGTTGATCTGCATGCCATACATAAACATAATGCTCAGCGCGCCGCCTCTTGCATCGGGGGCTATGTTGCTGTAAAACCCCAGCAGCAGGGTGCAAAAAACGGCAATGGCCAGATTTGTAGCAATGCCTGCAAGCGAAACAAAGATATCGTCGCGACGCGGCTGGCGGAAATTGTTCGGATTGACCGGAACAGGCTTTGCCCAGCCGATCAGAAACGGTGAGCTCGTAATCATAAGCAATGCCGGAAAAATGATAGTGCCGAAAAGATCGATATGAGGGACGGGGTTAAAGGTAAGGCGGCCCGAATATTTTGCTGTTGCATCGCCGCACCAGTAGGCGGCATATCCGTGCGCTACCTCATGGGCAATCACTGAGAACAGAAGCACTGGTATCATTAAAACCATTTCCATGACGGGTGTAAGGCCTCAGTTCCTACAATAAAATCGTCAAAAACCGGCAAGCTTTACGCCGGCGGCAAAAGCCGCATCCAGATCAGCAGGTTTTTCTTTAACGGCAGAGCGCTCAAGATTGCCCGCGCTGAATATTTCTGCAATTTTTTTAAGCTGAAAGTCGCGAATATTCGAATCAAGAGCACGGAAAATAAGCGCTGACTGCGTATAGCTGAAATCACCCTGGCTGACGACCACGATCGCCCTCTTGCCGCTGACGGCAGTTGAAGCATTGACGCCGATGATTGTGCCCGATGCATCGCGAATAATATCCATTTTGATGAGCGGCTGCATGCGGCAGAAAAAATTAACAAGCCCTGCCGACATGGAGTGCACATGATTGGGAGTTCCGAAAATGAAGCCGTCAGCCTGCGTCATGCGATTGAGAATCCCTTGCATATCGTCCTTGAGGGGGCACTCCTGCGAGCCTTTCAGCGCAGTACAGGCAAGGCACCCTGTACAGCTTTTAATATCGGCCTCATAGAGATAGACTTTTTCGAGTGCAATGTTGCCCCTGCTGCCGGCGCCTTCAATAACCTTGTCGATAAGGCAGTCAACATTTGATCCTTTGCGCGGGCTGCCGACAAATGCCATGATTTTCATGTGCTGCACCTTTGAAAATTTTTCAGCCCGCCGGATGTGCCTGACGGGGTATCACGTGCGCGAACTTTTTTTTGATATAACGAAGCTCTTCATCGCGGCCGGCAATTTTTCCGTCAAGGGCCGCATCAAGAAGGCCATCCAGAATCTTCGTATAAATCCTGCCCGGAGGAATGCCCAGCTTTATAAGGTCATCGCCCGTGATATGAAGTTTCACGCCCCTGAGCTGGGTAAAGTACAGCGAAAAATACTTCTTGGTTGATGGCCGTGTTGTCCGCGCCATAAGGTACAGGCTAACTTCCAGGAGCACAGCGTTCAGCATACCGTATATCTCGGCATGAGAAGGCTGGCGCTTCTGCGCAAAGCGGCACAAAATATCATTGCCTGTCGTCTTGGCGGTGACAATGGCATCGCGGTACTTTTTGCTCAAATCGAAGTAGCTGCAGACGGCTTCACAATCAACCGGCTTTACCCGGTCAAGCAGTGCAAGCAGAAAAACAAACCATTTTTCACACGTATTGTCAAGATAAAGAAGGTCATACCATGACAGCACGTCGTTTATATTTTTAAACAGCTGCCGCATGGGAGTATCATACTGAATGTCCGGATGAATATATTTCATAACTCCAAGCTCGTGCATGCGGCGCACCATGGCCAGAGCTTTATCCTCGCTCAGTAAAAGCATCAGTTCCGTAAATAGCCGCTTTCCGCTCAGGCTCTTTAAAAAGTCCATTTTAACGGCATTTTCAATAAGGCTCCGGCTCAGCTTGCTTAAATGAAAGTCAAAGCGCTGCTCGAACCTGATGGCGCGGAATATCCGGGATGGGTCTTCGACAAAACTCAAGTTATGCAGCACTCTGATCGAGCGCTCCTTGATATCGCG
The DNA here is from genome assembly GCA_016932595.1 of Deltaproteobacteria bacterium. GTDB lineage: Bacteria > Desulfobacterota > WTBG01 > CAIYCZ01 > CAIRTM01 > CAIWCT01. Next base: position 10,593 of record JAFGCP010000029.1, on the reverse strand, counting down.
CCGCGCTCCGAAAAAATCTATAAATTCACCAAAAACGCGCGGGTTAAGGCGGATGGCAAGGGTGTTCATCGTGAAATCGCGGCGGTACAGGTCAAGCTTGATTGAGCTCCATTCGACCTTGGGTAAAGCGGCAGGCTTTTCATAATACTCGAGCCTGGCCGACGCAACATCAAGTTTTTCATTATTTTTTAGTTCAATCACGGCTGTTCCGAATTTTTTGAAAACCCTAACGCGCCTGCCATGCTCTGCTGCAAAGGCGCGGGCAAACCGTATGCCGTCGCCCTCGATGACAATATCGATATCAAGATTTTCGACGCGCAAAAAAATATCCCTGACAAACCCTCCGACGGCATAGGCATGATAACCCATGCTGTCGGCGCAGCTGCCAACGTCGCGCAGCAACTGCAGGAGATGCCGTGGCAGCCTCTCGACAAGCATGCTCTTGACCGAGGTTTTTCTTGCCGCTGCCTGCCTGGTCTCAGGATCTCCTGTTTCATCATGCAGGTCGACATGCAGCACGCGCAAGAGGTCTGTGCGGGTTATAGCGCCTTTAATCTTTCCTGCATCCACGACCGGCAGGAACCGCTGATTACCGTGAATAATATGCTTCTTGATCTCGTTCAGCGGGGTAGATCCTCTGACGGTGATGAATTCCGATGACATATACTCCCGCACAGGCACGCCCTTAAGCCCGTGGTGCCGTGCTTTATCCAATATCTGCCGGGATATAAGCCCGACAATCCGGCCTTTGTCGGTTACAGGCGCCACGTTGATATTATAGCGCGTGAGAAGGCTGGTTGCCGCATCAAGGGTTTCGTCAAGATCAATGGTTTTTACCGGCGATACCATAAAATCGCGGGCGACTTTTACGGGCCGGATATACTGCTGGATCAGGCTGATCAGCTTCTGCTCGACCTGAGTGAGCGTCATGTCATGAACGGTGGCGGACGCGGCCGTGGCATGCCCGCCGCCGCCGAACGCGGCAAGAACCTCGGCGGCATTCATCTCCTGAATGCGGCTGCGGCCGACGATATATATACGGTCATCCATATTGGCAAGGGCAAACAGAACATTCACGTTTTCCATGTTTTTGAGCTTATGCACCAGCACCGCAAAATCGCCAACATACCCGGAAGACTGGGCCCTGGTGATCATCACGTCAACACCGTGAAAGGTGTGAACCGTGGCATTTTCAATAAGATCATTGAGTACGGAGACCTGTTCTGCGGTCAAGTCCTTTATTACCATATCAGCAACAATATTGAGATTTGCGCCCTGTGACAGCAAATAGGCTGCAGCCTTGAAATCCTCCTGTGTGGTGGAGCTGAAGGTCAGGCTGCCGGTATCTTCATAAATGCCAAGCATCATGACCGTTGCCTCATCAGGCGTTATGTCGATGTGCCGTTCCCGCAAAATAGAGCACATGATGGTTGTTGTCGCCCCATAGGGCAGTACCACCTCGCAGGAACCTTTCACATCGTCAGGTGCCGGCGGGTGGTGGTCATAGATATGGATATCGACACCCGGGCGACTGCACAGGGGAGTAAACTTGCCCAGGCGGCTTGCCTGGCGTATATCTACAAGAATAAGACGGGTTACCTTCTCAAGGGATATTTTGCTGGCTTTTTCAATATCCAGCATGTACATGGCTGAATTGAGAAGGAAATTCCGTATGGTTTTCTCCTGACCTCCGGGAAATGCAAGCACCGCCCCGGGGTAAAGCTTTTTTGCGGCGATCATCGAACCGAGGGAGTCGAAATCGGCATTGATGTGGGTGGTGATTATTTCCATGGCGGATCGTCTTTTCTCAGTAGCCGTTCTACCCCCGCGGGTGATAGGTGTCATGAATCTTTTTTAAAGTAGTATTTGCCACATGCGTATATATTTGCGTTGTTTCGATGTCGGCATGCCCAAGCATCACCTGTACGGAGCGCAGGTCGGCGCCGCCTTCGAGTACATGGGTGGCAAATGAGTGGCGCAAAGTATGGGGGGATATTGTCTTTGCTATACCTGCGGACAGGCAGTATTTTTTTATCAGTTTCCAGAAGCCCTGTCTGCTCATTGCTGCGCCACCGCGATTGACAAACACGCAGGAGTTGATGCTGCGTTTCATCAAAACCGGACGAACCTGTGTCAAATAGCTGCGCAGCCAGCCGAGGGCCACCTCCCCAAGCGGGACAATGCGCTGCTTTGACCCCTTTCCCATGACGATAACAAAACCGGTATCAAAATTAAGATTCTCCATCCTGAGTCCGATAAGCTCCGACACGCGCAGCCCCGTGGCATACAAAACTTCGAAAAATGCCCGGTCGCGTAGGCCCAGGGGCGTTTGAGTATCCGGTGCATTAATAAGGGCTTCAATCTCTTCGCGGGTCATAACCACGGGCAATCTCTTATCAAGCTGCGGTGTACGGACATCCTGAAAGGGATTTTGCTCTAGCACGCCTTCAATGATCAGATAGTTGTAAAAAGTTTTAATGCTCGATAGCATCCGAGCAAGCGACCGGGACGAAAGCCCCTGCGACTGCTGCAGGCTGAAGAAACGGGTGAGATCAGAACGCGTGCACTGCAGAAGCTGCAGAGGCTCCCCCTGAGCGATAAAAGTGAGGTATCGGTTAAGATCACGGGCATAGCATTGCACCGTATTGGGGGCTAGCCTGCGCTCTGCAACCATATAGTTGTAGAATCCGTCTAGAAGCAGCTGATTTGAGGCGCCTGATTTCATAACATCTCCCTGGCTTTTATCAGCTGGGTGATTGTCCAGTTATAGGGCACGTCAATGCCGGACTCAGCCCCCATGGTAACAACCGCGCCGTTGAGAGCGTCGATTTCTGTTTTTTTGCCCCTGCGCATGTCCTGCAGCATAGACGGATGATGCTCGAATGTGCGGGGTATGAGCACCTCAAAAAGTTCCCGGCAATAGTCCTCAGGTTTCTCCCACCCGAGCATGACACCCCGTGCCGCACCAACAGTAAAAATCTCTTCAACGATATGCGTCATAATCTCTTTTGTGCTCTGGCTGTCAAGGAGCCTGCCGTAGGGTACCTTTATGATTGTTGCGAGGGCGTTGAGGGCACAATTATACAGTACTTTCCCCCAGATATACCGCTGTATGTCGGGTACCGCATCCGTTGGAATTCCTGCTGCAGTAATCATCCGTGCAAGCTGATCGACAAAACCAGAATCAATACCGCCAGGGAGGCCGCCAATTTTGGTAGTGTCGGCAGAAACCGTCACGGTCACATGGCCCGGTTCAACAAATTCTACACCGAAAATCATGCGGCCGCCGATGGTTTTCTTTTTGCCTATAAGCCCGGCAATAATTTCTATATTGCCGAGACCATTCTGGAGCGATACCACAGGCGGTGGATCGGGAAAAGCCAGCATAAGCTCGCTCAGGGCCGGAGCAGTATCATAGGACTTCACCGAGAGAAGCACTGCATCAAAAGGCTCACCGTCAGGAATTTCGGCAAGGGATGTACAGACGCTCAAGGAGCAAACCCGTCTTTTCCCCCAGATGCCGTCTATCAAAAGCCCCTTCGTTTGTATTGCATCGGCATGGGTCCTGCGGGCAGTCATAACAACCCTGTGACCGGCATCGGCAAGAAAACCTCCGAACACCGAGCCCATGGCGCCTGCTCCCACAACAAGTATATTCACAAAAAAAACCTTTCATGTGCGCTCGCGCTGCTTGCATCAAAGCGCGGTACGGGGTACACTAGCAAAGGATTAGAATTATACCTTTTTATATGCGCAGTACACCAGAAATATTCATGTAACATGTCCGCTCCATTTATACTGCTGGTAAATCCATGGATTTACGACTTTGCCGCCTATGATTTATGGATACGGCCGCTGGGGCTGCTCTCCATTGCTTCGGTACTGAAAAAAAACGGTTGCGGTGTCCACCTGATCGACTGCCTCGATACGCATCACCCTGCCATGAGAACATATGCCGATGCAGGCGAACTTCAGCAGCGCGAGTTTGGCCAGGGCCGTTTTTTCAAACAGAACATTCCCAAGCCCGCATGCCTTGCCGGCATTCCGCGCAACTACAGCCGCTATGGCATGTATACCGAAGTGTTTCAGAACGAGCTTGAATGCCTTGAGAGGCCCGATGCCGTCCTTGTCGGGACGATGATGACTTACTGGCATCCGGCTGTCGCCGACTGCATAAAATTGATTAAAAATATTTTCCCCGATGTTCCGGTACTGGCCGGCGGTGTCTATGCTTCGCTTTGCCCTGACCATGCTGCGGCCTGTACCGGCGCCGATTATATTGTACCGGGGCCTTTTGAAAATTCTGCTGTCGAAACTCTTGAAGCTATACTTCATAAGCAGCTTCAGCACATCGCGGCTGATACTGTCCTCCGTCCGGAATGCGAGCTGTTGAGCTCAAAAAAAGTACTGCCCCTTATGACATCACGCGGCTGCCCGCTTGGCTGCCCCTACTGCGCCTCTCGGCTTTTATCTCCTTCTTTCCAACAGCGGGAGCCGTTAAGCGTGGCCGATGAAATAGAGTACTGGCATGTCCGGTATGGCACAACCGACTTTGCCTTTTATGATGATGCCCTGCTTGTGCATCCGGAAAAGCACATTGTGCCACTTCTAGAATCCGTCATTGAGCGAGGCTTGCCGGTGCGGTTCCATGCGCCAAACGGACTGCATGTTCGCATTATTGATGAGCGCATTGCATGCCTCATGCAGAGAGCCGGAGTGAAAACATTGCGGCTCGGCCTTGAATCGGCTGATGAAAGCCTCCAAAAGGCAACCGGCGGCAAGGCCTCTCGCAAGGAATTCACCCGCGCGGCAGAGTCGCTGCAATCAGCGGGCTATACCGAACATGAGGTGGGCGCCTATATCTTAGCCGGTCTTCCCGGTCAATGCGCTCAGAGCGTTCGCTCCAGCATATCCTTTGTTAAGGACCATGGCGTGCGGCCTTATATCACAGAATACTCGCCCATTCCAGGAACTGATTTTTGGAAAAAAGCCGTTGATTGTTCTCCTTTTCCTATCGAAAAAGAACCCCTTTTTCACAATAATTCACTCCTTCCGTGCCGGTCGGCTTCTTTTACTGTCGATGACCTGGAAGCACTTAAAAGGGAGTCAAGAAAAACATAGGCAGGCTAATATAAATATGATAAAAGGAATAACTACTAATCTCTTTTAATTTACTTTATAGTTGATAGCAACTTAGAAAGGATCGTTTATGGTATCACGAGCTGTAAAAAAAATTTTCATCTGTTGTTTATACTGCACATTGGTCCTGAACCTTTTCATACAGAATGCACCGGCCTTTTTATTTAATCAGATAAATGATGACGGTTTTGCCAATCACCACACCACCGGCGGCCTTGAGCGGAAGACCATGGCGGTATTTCAGGGAAAGCTGTATGTTGGTGCAGCCAACCGCAATGACGGCGTAGCGATCATGGCTTATGACGAAAAAAAATGGGTGCCGGCTGCTAAAAACGGTTTCGGAAATCCTGCCAATACAGCCATAACCTGCCTGTTTGCAACGGATAAAAAATTGTATGCCGGCACCAGCAATAAGAGCGGCGGTGAAGTTTGGGAATATGACGGCGTAAACTGGCGCTGCCTGCACCAGGGCCCGTTCGGAAAAATACTCAGCAATCTGGTCATGGGGGTAGCCTATTACAAGGGTCGCGTATATGTAGGTCTCTGGGATCAGATTCAAACCAAGCCGGTTGAAGTATGGGCAGGGGATGAACAAGGCAACTGGGAGGCTGTAAGTAAACCGGGGTTTGGTGATGTCGAGAACGAGGCCATACCCTCCATGGCGATTTCCAGCGTTGACGGAACGGAAAAGCTCTATGTTGCCGTCTGGAAGGACTTTGAGTACCGGGGGCCTGACTCGGGCTGCGAGATATGGTCTTTTGACGGGCAGCAGTGGGAAAAACGAAACCGCGGCCGCGAGGGGTTTGGTGAATTAAACAAGGGCAGGCCCGGCATGGAGCCCCTTGCGCTGTTTGACTTTAACAATAGGCTCTATGTCGGGCTCTGGTCGTTCGGCGCAGGTTCAAAGGGAGAGTTATGGTCCTTTGACGGCAAGGACTGGACCCAGGCCGATAAATCCCTTTCGACAACCATGGCAAGCATCTATACCATGGCATCATGCAAAGGGAAGCTGTACGCTGTTGCCTCAAATGTCTACGGAAAATTCGAGCTTTGGGAAAATGACGGGAACACCTGGACGAAACTTATCGGAAAAAACAGCCCGATCCCCGAAAACTTCGGCAACACTGATAATTTTAATATATCAACAATGGTCGATTATAATGGCAGACTGTATCTCGGTGTGAACAACAACCAGTCCGGCTTCAAAGTTTTTCAAAGTTCATTTCCGGAAATAACCCCGGCCTTTCAGACAGCAGTGGTCAACACGGTTGACCTCCTGACATTGACCGAAGGCGTGCAGCCGTCAAAGTGGAGTTCCTCCAATCCGGCCATTGCGACGATAGATCCTCTCACCGGTTATTTCACGGCAGTTGCACCTGGCGCCAGCGTTATCACTGCGGCTGATGATCGCGGGTTTACCGTTGCTTCGCGTCAGATCACGGTAACCCAGGGCGAAGCGCCGAAAAAAGACGCCATTTTCATTTTTAGCAGGTGCACGCCGCCTTCTGCCGCCAATGACGGCATCATGCCGGTCAAGGCGACCGCCATGCCCTATATTGCAGGCAATGCCGGAACCCTTGCGCAGGTCCGCATTGACCTGTCTCCGATAGGCGGCTCGATGCAGGACATGTTTGACGACGGCACGCACGGCGATATGCAAAAGGGCGACGGCCTTTTTAGCTGTGAGATTACCATTCCGAAAAACACCAAACCGGGAAGCTATACTTTCCCGGTTACCGGAACCACCACCGCAAATATCAGCGGACTGGGAAAGGCTGTTCTGAGCGTAAAATTTGCGTATACGGTACCGGAACTGGTTTACCTCAAAGCCAAAGACAGCGTTTACCATATTCCCGTAATGTTTTGCCTGCGCGACCGTGATGGTGATGAAAACGCAGTCACCTTTGAATACCAGAAGGAAGGCGACGGCCCCTGGAGCCCTGCAACCGTATATTCGCAGTCGGGCATGCTGACAAGCTCTGCTGCCCCCGGCGGCAAGATGAACAAGCTGGCAAAACTGAAAACAAACCGAGAACAGAATCACTATGTGTGCGTCTGGGAGTCAGAAAAAGATATCGGTCAGGCTGCCGGCACGTACCGCCTGCGTGCCACCTCCGCCGACGCAAAATCCGCAGGCACACCCCTTATAACCGGGCCCATCAAGGTGAACAATCAATCGCCTCCAAAAAACGAGATGGTCTTCGTGCCCAACGGAAATTTTTATATCGATAAATACGAGTTTCCCAATCATTACGGCTACTATCCGATGCTTCGCCGGACATGGGCTGAAGCCTGCGTCGAGTGCACTAAACAGGGCAAAGTGCTGTGCACGCCGGAGCAGTGGGAAGCAGCCTATTACGGCGAAAAAAAGCTGAAATTTCCCTACGGCAACGAGGGCAAGGTCAGCGGCAGGGACTATTGCAATACTTATGGCGCAATGGACAATGCCGCCGTGCCCTCAGGCCTCTATGAGAACTGTGTGAACGATCTCGGCATTTACGACATGGGCGGCAATGTCTATGAGTGGTCAAGCCGCAGCGCAAAGGAAGTGTTTATGGCAGACCAGAGCTATCTTTTAACATCCATCGATGCAGCTCTCATCAACGTTGAAGGTGCGGACCATCGCCATGAATTTCTTGGGCACCGCTGCTGCAGGACCGTTGAAAAGAAATAGTCAATACTGCGGAAGATAATTGTTTAATAATTCGGGACAAAACGAATAAAAAAAGTTCGGCGGTTCAAGCCTGTCGCTGTGGCCTGACCGCCGGATTTTTTTTCAGTGTGCGTAATGACAGTTTAAGTTATGGGTCGTTCTAGCCCCCTTCAGCTCTGTGGCATACCCGGCTGATTACATCGTGCAGATCGCTTCACATACAGGCTCATCGCTGCCGCCGCAGGCGGGTGTCGAATCGCACACATCTCCTGTGCCGTCATTATCGGCATCAAGCTGGAAGGCGTTGCAGATGGTTGGGCAATTGTCAATGGCATCCCGGGTGAAATCATTATCAGAATCAGGAAGGGCCTCGCACGCGGGCTGTCCGCAACCGCCGCCGCAGCCGGGCGTTGCATCACAGGCGTCGCCGATGCCGTCGCCGTCGCCGTCAAGCTGCCGGGGGTTTGCCGCATCTGGGCAGTTATCATAGTAATTTTGTTTGCCATCGGTGTCGGTGTCAATATACTCACAGATTGGCTGGCCGCAACCAGCTGAAAGTCCGCAGCCGGGCGTTGCATCACAGGCGTCGCCGATGCCGTCGCCATCTGCGTCAAGCTGCTGGCTGTTGACAGTAGCCGGGCAATTATCCGGCCCGGGATCGCAGTTCTCACCAAAGCCATCGCCGTCAGTATCAATGCATGCATCATACACGCGCCTGATGATTTCATTGCGCGCGTCAGCAAAATACACACTTCCGCTCTTGTCGACTGCTATGCCGTGAGGTTCATTCAACTGCGCGCTTAAAGCGGGCCCGTTATCGCCTGAATAGCCTGAATTGCCTGTACCGGCAAGCGTGGTAATAATGCCCGCTGGATTAACTTTGCGGATCCGGTCATTATTGCTGTCTGAAATATAAAGTGCGCCTTGATCATCAGCTGCAACGCCCAAAGGGTTTGAAAGTTTTGCTGCTGCTGCAGGTCCGTTATCACCTTCATATCCTGCCGAGCCATTTCCCGCCACCGTGGTAATAGTGCCTGATGCATCAACTTTCCGGATACGCTCATTGCGGGTATCGGCAATATAGAGGGCGCCATTTTTATCAAGGGCAATGCCGTACGGCGAATCAAGCTCAGCGGCTGCCGCAGGCCCGTTATCACCGGAATACCCCGAGCTGCCCGTTCCGGCAAAAGTTGTAATTGTGCCGTTAGCTGCGACTTTGCGGATGCGGTGGTTATACCGGTCTGCAATGTAGAAACCGCCTGAGCCGTCAAGGACAATGCCGGCAGGATAATAAAGCTCAGCCGCTGTAGCAGGCCCGTTATCGCCGGAATACCCTGAGTCGCCAGTGCCAGCAACGGTAGTAATTACGCCGTTGGCTGCGACTTTTCGAATACAGTGATTATTTGTATCGGCAATATAAAGATTGCCGCTGCTGTCAATGGCGGTTCCCAGGGGATACCGCAGCTCTGCCGCAGTGGCAGCACCGCCGTCACCGGTATAGCCTGAACTTCCCGTGCCGGCAAAGGCGGCAATCGTGGCGCCGGCGTCAACTTTCCGAACTGCATGATTATAGTTATCAGCAATGTAGATGCTGCCGGCAGTGTCAACAGTTACGCCCCGGGGCTTATCAAACGTGCAGGCCGTCGCAGGGCCGTTATCGCCGCTATAACCTGAAACCTCCGCAGTACCTGCTACTTTTTCAATATGCCATTCTGCCAGCGCAATCCGGGCCATCATCAGCGTACAACTCATAACCAGTGCGATTGTCAGCCATTGCTTCTTGATTTGTTGAATCATGCTTTTCTCCTCACAATACTGATTTTATGAATTCATATATTTAAAAAAATTAAACGACTATTTTTTTGTATGACGGAAATCAGACATTTATTACGAATGGTTTGATACACTTTATATGCCAAACAAGACATCTAAGCATTAAATAACAAGAAAAAAAAGAAACTAAAAAAATAAATATTAAAAAAATAATCTAATTTAATTAATTTTAAAGAATTAAAATTTTTCTTCATTGCTAACTTATAAAGTTTAACACTGAAATTCTTTCACCTAAACTTTTTTTAAATTTGAAAGCATTCAAAAAGATTAACTGTTAACGTTTATTTGCTCAAAATGACTATACTGAAAATAGCTAACACGGAAAACTTTTTATAAACTTTTTAAATCATAATGAATGTATATTAATGATGTTGGTCTTTAATAGAAGCATACTTTAAACTTTTTTTTATCACCATCCACCCTTAGAACTGATACCAAAAATTATAAAATAAAAATATGGTTCAGCAGTAGCAGAGCTTCAATACAATAAAATGCTGACTCCTTTTAAAGGCCCAGCATTGTATTGTACAACACCGCTCAATGGTTTTCTTGTTACGGCGTACAAGCCGTCTCACAGGCAGGCAGACCACATGCTGAGTCGCCCAATGAGCATCCGGCAAAGCCAGTATCGCACACATCCCCTATTCCGTCCCCATCTTGATCAAGCTGCTGAGTATTGCAGATGCCCGGGCAGTTATCAAGGACATCGATAATTCCATCATTGTCTGCATCAGCATACTGCTCACAGGTTGGCAGCCCGCAGCCGCCGCAGCCGGCGGACTCCAGGTCACATACATCGCCCATAGTATCGCTATCTGCATCAAGCTGCTGGGGATTGTAGTTGTCCGGACAGTTATCGACGGCATTATCAATACCGTCAGCGTCGGCATCGGTAAACTCGATGCCGTGCAGAATAGTGCCGTTGCTGCCCACTGCATACAGATCGCTGGTAGAGGTCCCCCAGATGC